>NZ_JBLOUI010000001.1:0-249299 GCF_047807365.1 Peptacetobacter sp. AB800
CTCGCCTATGCTTCGCAGCACAAACCTTGCAAGTCGCTATCAAGTTCGTCGGTAGCTACGCCTTTTATGGACTTTCACCACAGATTAATAGCATGCCCGTCATACTAAAAAAGAGATTGTTACAATTTTGTAACAATCTCTTCCACTTCGCAATATACGAGTTCAATCAATTATATATTATTTTTTAATAATAATAAAACAATATTACCCTTATTAGTATTTACAAATATATAGTTTTATAAACACCAATACACGTAATCTCATTCTTTTTCTGCTTAAATTTACTCTATTAAGTTTTTCAAATCACAAAATTTCAAAATTTATATCTTGGGATTTACTTATTGTCAACCTATTAAGATTTTTAATAGTTTAAAACTATTACACTCATTTCTTCTCTCTAAAAATGACCCTATATTGAAATTTAATAAATCATTTGAGTAAACTCAGTTTTAAGTTTTTAACCTTAGTCTATATTTCTTAATATAAGTAATTATTTTCTTTTCTTCTTATATATTCTTTTTTTATAGTTTTCAGTTATTGTTGTTAATACTTTTTCATATACTTCTTTTTCTTCTTCACTTACACCTTCGTATATGATTTCGTATATTTTGTCCATTATTTCATAGTATTCATTTTTGTATTTGCATCCTTCTTCTGTTGGATAGAATAATACATTCTGAATATCTGTTCCCTGGGCTACTCTATATATTAGCCCCTGTTCTTCCATATTTGAAAGCATTATTGAAACTGTTGATTTTGCAAGATCTGTTTCCTGGCATATTCCACTGAATACAATTCCTTCTTCTTTATTCTTCCATAATACTTCAAGAACTCTGAATTTAGATATAGATATATTTTTTATTCCTTTTTCTCTTAAAAATGCATTAAATAATCTTTCCTGAGAAAAATGTATTCCTGCTGAATATCTTATAACATCTTCTTTTTTTAACATAGTTCTCTCCTTCCTTATCGAAAAACTTTAATCAATTTAAGTCAGTTATAGTCAAAGTGATGTAACCATATATCCCTAAATTTAGATTACATTAAATTGTTAGAAAAGTAAAGATTTTGTAACAATTTTGTTCTTATTTTTTTAATTTTTTTACAAATTAAATTTTTTTGCGCTTGCAAAATTTATTAAAACTATAACTTAACTATTATTATAGTCTTTTTGTGCATATTTTTAAAGCTGTCAACTACTTTTTATAAAAAAATACAGTGATTATAAAAAACTAATCACTGTATTTTTATTCTAAATCAATAATTTTTTTGTATAATTTTTAATATCTAATATTTTACTTTATATATTATTTATTTGCATGTTTTTCTCTTAGGTATTTATCTATAGAAGCTGCAGCTGTTTTACCAGCACCCATAGCAGATATTACTGTTGCTGCACCTGTTACAGCATCTCCACCTGCGTATACACCTTCTTTAGAAGTCTGTTCGTCTTCATTAACTACTATACATTTCTTTCTATTTACATCTAGTCCTTTAGTTGTTGAAGATATTAATGGATTTGGTCTTGTTCCAAGAGCCATGATAACTGTATCTACTTCCATTTCAAATTCAGAACCAGGTATTTCTATAGGTCTTCTTCTTCCTGATTCATCAGGTTCACCTAATTCCATCTTAACACATATCATACCTCTTATAGAACCATCTTCATTTACTAATATTTCTTTTGGATTAGTTAATGTATGGAATACTATTCCTTCTTCTTTAGCATGATGTACTTCTTCAACTCTGGCTGGAAGTTCTTTTTCACTTCTTCTGTATACTATAGAAGCTTCTGATCCTAATCTTAGTGCAGTTCTAGCTGCGTCCATTGCAACATTTCCTCCACCAACTATAGCAGCTTTCTTACCTATATTTATAGGAGTATCGTAAGAATCGTCATAAGCTTTCATTAAGTTAACTCTTGTTAAATATTCATTTGCAGAAAGAACACCGTTGGCATTTTCTCCTGGTATTCCCATGAATGTTGGAAGTCCTGCTCCTGATCCTATAAATATTGCTTCAAATCCTTCATTTTCTATTAATTCGTCTATTGTTATAGTTCTACCTATAACAACATTAGTTTCTATTTTAACACCTAATTTTTTGATGTTGTTTATTTCTGACTGAACAACTTTCTGTTTTGGAAGTCTGAATTCTGGTATTCCATAAGTTAAAACTCCACCTGCTTCATGGAATGCTTCGAATATTGTAACATCGTATCCTTTTTTAGCTAAGTCTCCAGCACAAGCAAGTCCTGAAGGACCACTACCTACTACAGCAACTTTTATTCCATTTGCTTCTTCTTCTACACCAAAGCTAACTCCATTTTCTCTAGCCCAGTCACCAACGAATCTTTCTAGTTTACCTATTGCTAATGGGTCATTTTTTATACCTACAACACATTTACCTTCACATTGACTTTCCTGTGGACATACACGACCACAAACAGATGGAAGTGAACTTGATATAGATATTACTTTTGCAGCCCCTTCTATATCTCCATCTTTAACTTTAGAAATAAATGCTGGTATGTTTATTTTTACTGGACATCCCTGAACACATCTAGGATTCTTACAATTTAAACATCTTTCAGCTTCTCTCATAGCTTCTTCTTTATTATATCCTAAGCAAACTTCTTCAAAGTTTTTAGCTCTTTCTTTTGGATCCTGTTCTCTTACTGGAACTCTTATTGATTTTTTCTTATCTTCCTGACATCCACAACTACCATTGCTGTGAGTATCTCCTTCTTCCATTTTTAGTATAGCTCTACCTTCAGGAGTTTTGAACATTGTCTGTCTTCTCATAGCTTCGTCGAAATCTACAAGATGTCCGTCAAATTCTGGTCCATCACAGCAAGCAAATTTAACTTCATCTCCAACAGTAACACGACATGCACCACACATACCTGTACCATCAACCATTATAGTATTTAAACTAACTGTAGTTGGTATATTAAGTTCTTTAGTAAGCATACACATAAATTTCATCATTATCATTGGTCCGATAACTATTGCTCTAGTGTATTTTTTACCTTTATTATCTATTAAGTCTTTTAAACAATCTGTAACTCTTCCGTTAAATCCATAAGAGCCATCATCAGTAGACACATAAACATCTCTAGCCATTTTTTTCATTTCATCTTCCAATATTATAAGGTCTTTAGATCTAGCACCTATGATAACATCACAGTCTATACCATGTTCTTTTAACCATTTAACCTGTGGATAAACTGGAGCTGCTCCAACACCACCGGCCACGAATATGATATTTTCTTTTTTCAAATCTTCTATATCTTCATAAATAAATTCACTTGGATTTCCTAAAGGTCCAACAAAGTCATTGACAAAATCGTTTTCCTCAATCTCAGCAAGTTTTATTGTTGATGCCCCAACAGTCTGTAAAACTATTTTAACTGTACCTTTTTCTTTATCGTAGTCAGCTATTGTTAGAGGAACACGTTCACCCTTTTCATCTATTTTGATGATTATAAACTGACCAGGGTTTGCTGCTTTAGCAACTCTAGGAGCTTCAATTTCCATTGCAAAAATCTTATCTGTTAAGCGTTCTTTTTTTACTATTCTAAAACTCATATCACATTCTCCTATCTTTATTAAAAGAGTAAAATTTATATTTTTCCATAAAATTCGCAAAATTTTATGAATTATAAATCTTCTAGTTCTTATTTTTAATTATACTATATTTTTGTTCATAATGATAGTAATTATATCTTGTCAATTTTTTAGATATTTATTTTTTTATATGTATTTATGCGTTTTTTTAACAATCTATATTGCACACTTTTGATTTATTTTTTTCTGAAAATTCCATAAAACAATTGAAATCTAGGCATTTTTATGTGATAACTCATCCTTTATTTTCGTTAATTTTTTATTTTTCTTTCTGATTTATCATTATATTTTTTTATTATTATACTCATTTATCATAAGAAAGTTTTTTTATATTTTGCCGTAAAAAAAAAATTTTTGAATATTTATACAATTTTAGAGGTGTTAAAACCTTGTCATAGCCTAATTTCAATATATTTTTAACATTCTGTATTGTATTCTGTACTTGTTAACACAAAAAATAAAAACGGTTTAAAGCTTTGATAAATTTAAAACTTCAAACCGTTTCATAAGTTTACAAAATGAACTATAATTTTTAAATACTATTCATCTATTCTTAGTAAATTCTTTTTAGAGTATTCTTTTATAGGTGCTTTTCTCATAATTAACCAGTAAATAGTATACATCAATAGAGTAAATATAACTGTTAATAGAACTTCATAATTTTCTAAAGCAATTTCAATATAGTATAATATTTTATATCCTAGTGCCTGTATAAAACTACTTGGACTTACACCAAATAGTACTATTATTGATGCTAGTACAGTAATTCCTATCATCATTTTTATTCCACCAAATCTGTAGAATAATGCTCCTAAAACAAGTCCTACAGAAGATTGAATTATTATCAATCCTAAATACTCCATAATATTCAATCTTTTATATACTAGTGGAATTGGGCTTATTGCTTGCATTAAGTTTTCAGCTCCTATTAGAAGTATTGAGAATATAATCATACTGATAATTGTAAATTCTACTAAAGATATTGTTGATGCAATTATTATAGATTTTCTATCCGCTCTCATATTCATCATTGTGCTAAATTCTACTGTCGAAAGTAGTATTCCATATACCATAGCCACTCCAGACATGCCGCCATACATAGAGCTAAATGACATTCCACCGGCTTTTTGTAGCTGCTCCACCCTGTACTGAATCTAGGTATATATAGCTCATAACAAGTCCAATTCCTAGTATTAAAACCATTACAGATGTTACTACTAAAAAATATGTCTTCATATTTATTTTCAAATAATTTAAGTAAGGTTTTAGTGCTGTCATCTTAATTCACCTCTTTCGTAATTGTTACGAATGCATCTTCAAATTCTGCCTTCACAACTTCTATTCCCTTTTCTTTTATTGTTTCTAAATCATCGCCTGATATATTTCCATAGTAGAAAATTGTCTTTGTAGATCTAAATTTTTTTAATTCTTTTGACTCTCCATAGAATGATAATTTCTTTAAATCTTCATCTTTTCCAGATAATAAGTTTGATTTACTTTTGAAGTTATCCACATCCTCATATACACCAATTTTATTTTCGTCGATTATTATTAACTTTTCTATTATTCTTTCTATTTCTCCAACTTGATGAGTTATTATTATGTATGTTCCCATGTCTTCTGAATATTTTTCCATTAACTCTTCATAGAATATTTTTCTATTAGCTACATCTACCATTTCTACCAAGTATTCCGTATATATGTCCAGGCTCTATTTCTAAATTTATATTATCTAATATTACTTGTTTTCCAAATTTTTTGATCAATCCTTGTATTCTAAGAGTTGCACTCATGACTATTCCTGGTTCTAAAAATATATACAAATGTACTCATTTTAGATATTTCGCTCTTATTCTATCTTTTGATAGTTTTAAGTCTTGGTTGAGCCAGTTATCTCGATAAATTTTCTATCTCGACTATCCCACAACCGTATTTTTTATTTATTTAAAGCATTTTATCTAACCCCCGTCACCGATAAAACATACCCTCTATTTATCAACAGTTGGATAAATACAAAATATATTCGTGATTAAATAAAATATACTTTTAACCTATTTTTTATTTTTATAAATTAGTATAAATTTTATTAAATATCATTTACTTTATATCAGCCACTCTACTTTCTAGTATTTCCTTAACTTTCTTATAACTTGTAAACATCTTTATTTCTTTATCATATTTCCTTTCTAAAATATTCTTACTTGCATTTATATCTGCATGGATTTCTCCACAATTATCACAAACAAATGAATCTCCATTTCTTACACCAAATCTTCCACATTTACTACAAATTTGACTTGTATACGCTGGATTTATGTATGTAAATTCAATACTACTTAATTTGAATTTGTACTCAAGTCTATCTCTTATGTAGCCCTTTATCCATCTCGATAACTTTCTTTTTACAGATTTTGGATATCTGTCATCCCAACTCACAAAATCTAAATTTTCCATTACAACTTCCTTCGGCTTTTCTGACTTTATAAATTCATCGATATTTTTATTGATATAAGATTTAACTGTTTCATCGTGTTTATTTTTGTTGTTTCTGTATTTTTTCTTTCCTAAATTATTTTTAAGTATGTTGTCTGCTTTTTTAGTGTTACCTTCTTCGAGGTATTTTCTTCTAAGTGCGAAAAATCTATTTCGATTAGCATTTTTATTATTCAATCTTTCAGTTTCTTTACTTAAATAATAATTCAATTTTTCTCCATACAGATTTCCATTTGATGTTGCAAGCAAGTATCTATATCCTTTATCTATTCCTATAATATTTTCGTTGGTATTTTCCTTTGATTCCACTTCTAATGGAATATTTATTCTCACTACATTATCTATGATTTTGATTTTAAGTATTTTGTTGTATTTATTTGAATCCCTCAATTTTATTGGTATTCTCTTTCTTGTTTCCATTGAAGCTATATAAATATAATTTTCCTTTAATTTATTTTTTGAATATCTATACAAACCTGTATCTATCGAAAAAGAATTTATTTTGTTCGTATAAGGAACTTTTCCTTTATATCGCCTAGTGTATCTTTTTATTAAGTTATTCAAATATTTAATATTTAAGTTTTTTCCTTCGAATTTTTTAGGAATATCAAAGTTTATATTGTTTAATACGTTATAATAAAGCTTATTTGCTGATAGTATATAATTTATATAATATCTGTCATCAGTAGATAAATGTTCATTATTATAAACAGCAGTCCTAATTTCATTTTTTGTATTAGACCAACCAGATTTTATATTTCCAATTGCATCTTGTAATGCTAATTTCCAATATCTAGCTGGTAAATCCCACTGTTCATAAAACTTTGTACTTACCCATTCATCTCTGATTTTTCGAGGTTTTTCAATGATTAAAAGACTTTTTATTCCACTATATCTTGAATATACGTAGTTTTTAACATTTTTGTATTCTCTTCCTATTTTTAATAACTCTTCAATTTCACATTCATCAATTTTATAGGAGTATTGTTTTACAGTTTTTGTTATTGTCTTTACCATTTACCTCACCTCGATTCTATAACAAATTTTATCTTTCTAATTATATTATATACAAATCGAAGTTATATTATACAAATGATATAAAATATTTTTAAGTTTTAAATAAATAAAAAATACGGTCGTTATATCTAAAATACATCCGTATATATTTTTGGAGTGTTCAATCGGAATCGCTACTTTCCAACCAGTTCTCAGAATAGATAAATTAAAATACGATTTTTAATTTTATTCACGAACTTCTTAATATTTCTATTAAGCACAGACTATATCACCATCTAATTTTTTAGATGCTCCCCATTTCCACCACCAATAGCTTGTGATGTACGGCATTTGCCTAGTCGTTGAACCTTATCCTGTTCGGATCTTGGCTGCTGATTATCTATTATTAAAGCACTTAGGATTTAACCTTATGCCATCTAGTTAATTTTTTCTGCTTTCGCAACATTCACGCTTGAATATCTTTCAATTCTACGTTGTAGTTTAACTAGCTTTAGGAACTTCCAGCAATTAAAGGAGTTTTGGGCGATTTCTCGCCTCTCTACACTCTTTATGAATGTAGGGAGCTTTTTTGTAAAAATATATTTGTCTATATATGTATATTTTTGACTATATTTTTAACAACTATATAGTTGCTCCTTTTATATTTTATCCTTTGCTAATTATATCTACTAATTCTTCTCTACTTATCCCTAATTTTTTAGCTTCTTCTAAAAAAGATACTAGCGATTCATTTATAAATTTTTCTTTTCTCGCCTTTATTATTATTTCTTTTGCTCCTTCTGCCACAAACATTCCTCTACCTCTTTTTTTATATAGTATTTCTTGATCTACCAATATATTCATTCCTTTTAGTACTGTAGCTGGATTTATTTCATACGTCTTTGAAATCTCAGTTGTAGATGGTACTTGCTCATTTTCTCCTATTCCATCTATGAGTATTTCATCCTCTATTGCCCTAGCTATCTGTATAAATATAGGTTCTTCGCTATTCAAAACAAATTTCATAGGCTCCTCCTTTCTCAAATAACTATTTATTTGATTGAAATTAATTTCTGGTTTATTAGTTAGTTAGTTGAGTAACTAACTCCTTAACTAAAATATATACTATACTTACCTATATGTCAATATTTTTCAAAAAATTTTATTTTTTTGTTTTTATATATATTTACTAGTTATTTCTTTTGTACTAATATTAAAGTATACGGTGAATTTTTTAACACCTATATAATATGTTATTCTGCAATAATTGTAGATATAATACGGAGGCGATTTTTTTGAAAAACTTAATATCAGCAACTGATTTAATAAAAAAATTAGAAAATAACGAAGATATGGTACTTATAGACTGTAGATTTGACCTTATTGACAGAGGATACGGAGCTAGAGCATATAAAATGGGACATATCAAAGGAGCGTATATCTTAGATGTAGATAAAGATTTATCTGCTCCAATAACAGAACATGGTGGTTTTAACCCACTTGCAAACCCAGAAGAACTTGCTGCTAAGTTAGAAAAAATGGGTATAGACAACGATACATACATAGTTACTTATGATGAAGGTGATTTAAATGGACCTTCAAAACTTATGTATCAGCTTATGTACATGGGAATTAAAAATGTAGATGTTTTAGACGGTGGTCTTCCTGCATTTGTACATGCTGGTGGTAAATTAGAATCTAAAATACCAGAAGCTAATCATACAGACAAGAAAATAACTTTAAACTTAGATAAAAATACAATGGTAGATATGGAATACGTTAAAGAAAGATTATACGATCCAAATACTATAATAATAGACTCTCGTTCAAATGAGAGATATCAGGGAATAGTTGAACCTGCATATTCTAAAGCTGGTCATATTCCAAGTGCTAAAAACTACTTCTTTAAAGATATTTTAAATGATAATTTTGAAAATGGTTCATACAAAGATGCCGAATTCTTAAAAGAACATTTTAAAGATTTAATAAATACTGATAAAGAGATAATTTTATCTTGTGGTTCTGGTATAGCTGCTTGTGTTAACGGTTTAGCACTAAAACAGTTTGACGTACCACATAAAATATATCCAGGAAGCTTCTCAGATTGGATTACTTATGAAGAAAATGAAATAAAAACAGGAAACGAATAAAATAACTTTATAATTAAAAAGGACAAGAGTTATATTCCTCTTTACTCCAGTCTTCAGCGCCCCACACTATTTTTTAACACACTTATAGGTATGGGGCGCTTGCAGCTTATAAATGTGTTATATAAAAGTGCGAGTCGCTGAAGCCTGGAGAGGAGATTATTTGTGAGCTTAAGCATTCCAAAAGAAAGAGACTGTCACAAAGTTTGCAACAGTCTCTCATTTTTATAAAGTTTCTATCTCTTTAACTAACTCATCTATTAAATTTTCAGCAGGTATTTTTCTTATTATTTCACCTTTTTTAAATAATAATCCTTCGCCTTTTCCTCCTGCGATTCCAATATCAGCTTCTCTAGCTTCTCCAGGGCCATTAACAACACAACCCATTATCGCAACAGTTATGTCCTTATCAAGATTTCCTATTCTTTCCTCAGCTTCATTAACCATATCAATTAAATCTATCTGAGTTCTACCGCAAGTTGGGCAAGAAATTATTTTTATCTTATCGTTTAAAAGTCCAAGACTTCTAAGTATATCCTTACCTACTTTCACCTCTTCAACAGGATCTCCTGTAAGTGAAATTCTCATAGTATCTCCTATGCCTTTCATTAAAAGACTTCCTACACCTATTGAAGATTTTATAGTTCCTCTTTTAATACTTCCAGATTCAGTTATACCTATGTGCAGTGGGTAATCGACCTTTTCAGACATAAGTTCGTAAGCTTCAACAGTTCTGAATATATCTGAGTTTTTAAGTGATATAACTATATCGTGGAAATCTAAATCTTCAAGAATTTTTATATGTCCCATTGCACTTTCAACCATAGCCTCTGCACAAGGTTCACCGTATTTTTCTAAAAGATGTTTTTCAAGTGAACCACCATTTACACCGATTCTTATTCCTATATTATTTGCTTTACAAGCTTCTACAACTTCTCTAACTCTTTCCTTATCGCCTATATTTCCTGGGTTTATTCTAACTCCATCAATCCCCTGTTCTATAGCTTTAAGTGCAAGTCTGTAGTCAAAGTGAATATCAGCTATTAGAGGAATATTTATCCCTGCTTTTATTTCTGCTATTTTTTCGGCTGCTTCCATATCAGGAACAGCAACCCTTACTAATTCACAACCAGCTTCTTCTAATCTCTTTATCTGTGCTATTGTGGCTTTTGCATCTCTAGTATCAGTATTTGCCATAGACTGAACTGATATTGGATTATCTCCACCGATTTTTACATTTCCACAAGTAACTACTCTTGTTTTCTTTCTCTGATAACTCAAATTTATCCCTCCTAATTTATATTATCTAAATATTTATTCTATATAAATTATATCTATCTAATCAGTTTTAAAATATCGTTGTAAGTGATAAACACTATAAATGCCATCAACGCGGCAAAACCTATCATATTCACAAAACCTTCTTTTTCAGGATCTAGTTTCTTACCACCTCTCAAGAACTCTATAAGAAGCATTAATAATCTAAATCCATCTAGTGCTGGGAATGGTACAAGATTAAGTATACCTAAATTTAAACTCAACACAGCCATTACATATACAAGATTTACTACTCCAACCTTACTTGCTTCATTTACCACAGAAACAACTGCAACTGGACCACCTACAGCATCAGTTAACTTCATTGGAAGGTTTCCTGTAAATAACTGAACTACAAACGTAACCATCTGAATACTCATTTCCCAAGTAGATACTACAGCATTTTTTATAGCTGTAAAAGGATTTCTACTCATCTTAGCTTCTATTCCAAGTATATATTTATTATCTTTTGATTTTTCTGGAGTTATTTCAAAAGTTTTTTCTTTTCCATCTCTGTCTACTACTATTTCTGTTTTCTTATTTCCTGATTTATCTACAGCAGCTGAAACATCTGCCCAATTTTTTATTTCCATTCCGCCTATTTCAACTACTTTATCACCTGGCTCTATACCCGCTTCGTAAGCTGGTGTTCCTTTAACAACATTTGCAAGCTCTGTCTGAGGAGTTCCCATATATGTAAATACCCCAGCTAAAAGTATTACTGTAAGTATTATGTTGAATATAGGTCCTGCTGCTATAGTCTGAACTCTCTGCCATATTGTTTTATCTCCAAATGAATCCATATTAGTTTCTTCTGGATCATTTTCTGCTCCGTCTTCTCCTGCCATAGCAACAAATCCACCTATTGGTATAAGTCTTATAGAGTACTCTGTCTCACCTTTTTTAGTGCTCCAAACTTTTGGTCCCATACCAACTGCAAATTCTAAAATACCTATCCCACTTCTTTTAGCAAATATAAAATGACCTAATTCGTGGAATAATATCATAAAACTAAATAACAATACTATAAAAACTATTTTTAAAACACTCATAGATTTCCCCCTTTATTTCTAGTTTAATTATTTTCTATTAATCCCTTTACATATTCTCTTGTTTCTAAATCTATTTCTAATATTTGTTCAAGAGTTGCATTTTCTATGCTTTCATGTGCATCAAGTGCCATTTTTATGTACTTAGGAATATCATAGAATCCTATTCTATCCTCTAAAAATTCATTTACAACTATTTCATTTGCTGCATTTAATACTGCACAATATGTTCCCCCAGCTTTTAAACATTCATACGCAAGTTTTAAGCATGGGAATGTTTCTAAATCTGGTTCTTCAAATGTAAGCTGTGATGCTTTTCTAAAATCTAGTCTTTCAAAATCTGTTTCCATTCTGTCTGGATAAGTAAGTGCATACTGAATTGGAAGTCTCATATCTGGACAGCCTAACTGAGCTATTACAGAGCTATCTCTATACTGAACCATTGAGTGAACTATACTCTGAGGATGAACTACAACATCTATGTCCTCAGCTTCTACATCAAATAACCACTTAGCTTCTATAACTTCAAGTCCTTTATTCATTAAAGTAGATGAGTCTATACTTATCTTTCTACCCATATCCCAGTTAGGGTGTTTTAGAGCTTCATTTTTAGTTATATTTACTAAATCTTCTTTTTTCTTACCTCTAAATGGCCCTCCAGATGCAGTTAGTATTATCTTTTCTACATCTCTTTTGTTTTCTCCATTTAAACTCTGGAACACCGCACTGTGTTCGCTATCTACAGGAAGTATTTTAACTCCATTTTCTTTTGCTGCCTTCATTACTAATTCCCCAGCAGTTACTAAAGTTTCCTTATTTGCAAGTGCTATGTCTTTTTTGCTTTCTATCGCACATATTGTGGGAACAAGTCCTATCATACCTACAACTGCAGTAAGTACAACGTCTATTTCATCTAGTGAAGATATTTTTTTAAGACCTTCCATTCCTGACAATACCTCTGTAGTACATCCTTCTGGAAGCAAGCTTTTTAACTCTTCTGCTTTTGCTTCTTCATACATTACAGCATATTTTGGTTTAAATTCTTCTATCTGTTCAAGTATCATTTTTACATTGCTGTTTGCAGATATTGCAACCGCTTCAAAATCACTTGGATTCTTTCTTATTACGTCTAATGTCTGTGTTCCTATAGAACCTGTTGAACCTAATATAGATATTTTTTTCAAAATTTTTTCCCCTTTCTAACATCTACAATTTTATAATTTTATTTTTGTATTTATCATCTAAGTATTCTTTCATATGTTTTTAATTGTATAATTTTTACCTTTATTTTTTCTTTACTATTTTTTAGTCCCTTCAAAATATTATACCATTGTGAACAAATTTTTAAAATATCATTTAGAGATAAATAAAAATACCTCCATATCAATAAAGATACAGAGGCATTTCGTTAACTTTTATTAAATTTTTATTTTTTATTCTAATTAGATTATTTTTTATTTTTAAATATATCTTTAACTCTTAATTTAAGTTATTTTTTATTATTTTAATAATCCTATTTTTGCAGCTAATGTTTCTAATACATTGTTAGATACTCCGTATCCTATCTGGTATATGAATACACCTTTGTCTGCTTTGTTCTTTAATGCATTTATCTGTTCATCAGATATTTTGTCAGTAGCAAGAACTATTGGAGCATCTTCTTTAACTGCTAAAGATGTTGATGTTAAAGCATCTACTAATTCATCTTTTTTAGCTGAACCATCTTTAGATACTATTATTTTGTTTAATCCGTTTTTAGCATATCTATCTATTATAGCTGCATTAGTTTTCTGTCTATTTGAACCAGCAACTCTGCTTGTTGATATCTTAGCATCTTTTAAAGCTTTTTCAGTTGCTTCAGATACAACCTCTGTTCCACCTACTATTGTAGCATTTGCTTTTAAGTCTGCTATTTTCTGAACACCATCTTTTGATAATCCACCATTTTTAGAAACTATTATTGGTTCTTCTCTATCTGCTGCAACTGGTGCTATTGACATTGCATCTGCTTCTCCATTAGCTCCTACAACAAATGTATTGTATGGTTTTTTGTTTTTTGATATTAATTCAGCTACTTTTAGAGATGTTTCTTCTCTGTTGCTTCCTCCAGATCTAACTACATCTACACCTAATTCTTTTAATTCTTTTTCTACTTTTTCAGATACAACAGCATTTCCACCTACTATGTATACTTTTACTTTTCCAGTAGATTTTTTAGATACTACTTCTTTTATGTAGTCTTTAGTAGATTCTGGTAAAGAATCTGTTTTTGTTAATAATATTGGAGCTACTTCTACGTTTGAAGTTTTTCCTAATATTGATGCTAGAGGAGATGCAGCAAGTCCATCTACTAGAGCATTTCCATTTACTAATACTAGGTTTCCATTTCCAGCAACATCTTTAGTGTTTGCAGTTTTGTTTGCAACTTCTACTGCAGTTTCGTATCTGTCATCTCCTGCAAGTACTTCCATTGTTGGTTTGTTTTCTGGTTTTTCTTCTGGTTTAGTTGGTGGTATTACTATTGGTGGTTCTGGTTGTGGTTTTGGTGGTTCTATATTTGGAACACTTGTTTCATGTTTATTCACAGATTCTTCTACATTTGGTATTGTATTGTTATTTGCATTCTGGTTATCTGCAACTATTTTATATCTAGCTACTACTTCACCATCTATTTCATCGCCTTTATCTCCATGATAACCTGTTTTTACTGCATTTTTAAATCCTGTTATAACTTTATCACTGCCTTCTTTAAACATAGGTTCATTTAAATTAGGTACTTGTCTTTGTTCATAGTGATATGCTCTTACTTTATTATCTTTAGTTTGATCATATGCGCCTTCATCAGCATATTTTTCATCTGTTGCAAATGTGTATCCATCAGCTAATTCTATTTCAAATTTACTTTCATCAGCAACCATTTTAGGGTTTCCATCTTTATCTGTTGCTTGAACTTTGAAATGCTCAGATTTCTCATTTACTGATTTTATATATTCTGGATATTTTTTGTCCTTATAAGATGCTATTAAGTTTTGAATAGCTTTTCTATTTGCTTTTACAGTTTCTCCATCTTTTGTTTTTAATACCTCTTCAAATCCTGTTACTTTACCTGTAGAATCTGTTTCAGGTTTTGTAAAGTCTACTTTATTGTCACCTAATTTATAAGTCTGAACATCTCCATTTTTAAGAGTTACTGTTAAAACTCCTTCATTATAATCCATTGCTTTAACAGAAGGATAATTAGTTGTATTTTTATCAAAGTTATTTTTCTGTTCCTCTAATGTATTAGTATTTCCTTTTACTTCATATTTTTCATATACTTTTGTATTTTTTGTGTAGTAATGTGAATATTCGTTTCCTACTTTTACATGACCTCTGTCTATAAGTTCTACTGAGTCATTAGGTCCTAATTCTTCTATTCTAGTAATTATTAAATCCTTCTGTCGTTTTAAATTTTCATCTGAAAGAGATGGATCTAAGTTTAAAGTATAAAAATTACGTTTTCTTATACCAACCTGATAAACACTTCCTCCTGTATTTAAAACCTTTTTTTCCATTTCTGCTATTATAGCATTTGCTAGATCTACTTTAGTCTTTTCATTATTTTCAACATCATATGTTTCTGGATTATACTCATGTATAGTATAAGCCATTGCTGGTGCTACTGTTGTTGCTAACATAGCCCCTGCCATAACAGTAGATAAAACTTTTTTATTCATAATATTTCCTCCATAAATTACATTTTGTTATTAGTTCGATGCAAATATATATATATCAGCAATATCAAACTATTATTGATTTATTTAGATAATATCACAGAAATTATTTTATTGATATATATATATATATTAGTATATAAAAATTATTTTTTATATTTATTAACGCAGACATTTTCTTAATATTTACAATATATTCAGAATTATCCATCTAATATTTTTATATATTGCAAAATATCACAAAAAAGAGCATCAAAAAAGAGACTCAATGATAAATCAATGTTAAATTTTTTTGACATTAATCATCATCAAATCTCTAAATTTTAATTTATATATTTTTATTTTAAATTTATCTTATATTCCAAATAATTTTATAGTGCTGTATACAAATGGAGCAACTAATATCACACTGTCGAACCTATCCAAAATTCCACCATGTCCTGGTATAAGTTTTCCATAATCTTTTATTCCTACATATCTTTTTATTGATGATGCAAAAAGATCACCAAACTGTGCTATTACACTACCGACAACACCTATGATTACCATATGTAGCATTTCAATTCCAAAGAAATGTCCTAAAATCATACATCCAACTGTACTTCCCAAAATACCACCGATACTTCCTTCGATAGTTTTTTTAGGACTTACTAAAGGTATAAGCTTGTGTTTTCCAAAGAAATATCCTGAGAAATAAGCAAATATATCTGTAAAGAATGATATTATAAATATCAACCACACATATATATCACCTTTTTCGAATCCATTTTTTGTTAATACTACAAAATCAAAGAATATCGCTACATAGAATATCCCAGAAAAAGTAATTGAAACATCTATTATGTTTTTCTTTCCTCTAAGCATATATACTATACATATTAAAAATAGTGCAAATATTGTCGCATATGTATACATAATTGGAAGATTGAAAATATTTTTTATCGCTAAATATGCAGCGAATATATACCCAACTATAAATACTGGTTCAATTTCTTTTTCTTCAAATGCTTTGTAAAATTCATGCATTGCTATTGCAACAACAACGAATTCTGCAATATAAAGAGGAACTCCTCCATATACTATAAATAGTAATAAAGGTAAAAGTATAAGTCCTGATATTATTCTAGTTTTCATTTTTTATTTTACTCCGCCAAATCTTCTGTCCCTTTTCTGATATGCGTAAATAGCTTTTTCAAGTGCTTCACCATCAAAATCAGGCCAATGTATATCAGTATAGTAAAATTCTGAATAAGCTATATCCCAAAGTAAGAAGTTGCTTAATCTTTGTTCCCCACTAGTTCTTATAACTAAATCAGGATCAGGTATTTCACCAGTACTTAGATGTTTTTTTATTCTTTCTTCAGTTATATCTTCTAAACTTATCTTTCCTTCTTTATATTCTTTTGCTATTTCCACTACTGCTTCTCTTATATCATTTCTTCCTCCATAGTTAAGAGCAAGATTTAGATGTACCCCAGTATTGTCTTTTGTCTTATCCATAGCAGAGTGTAGTTCTTTTACACATGCTTCTGGTAATTTTTCAAAATCACCTACTGCTGTTAGTTTGACATTATTTTTGTGAAGTTCATCTATTTCATTTTTTAGATAAGTGACAAGTAGGTTCATAAGAGCATCTACTTCTAATTTAGGTCTTTTCCAGTTTTCAGTAGAAAAGGCATATAAAGTTAAATACTGTAAACCTAATCTGTCAGCTTCTTTTACTACTTTTCTAATTGTCTCTACTCCGGCTTTATGGCCAGCAGTTCTTGGAAGAAATCTTGATTTAGCCCATCTTCCATTACCATCCATAATTATAGCGATGTGGGTAGGCATTTTCTCTAAATCTATATCGTATTTTAGATTGTTCATAATTTCCCTCCATATTAATTCTGACTCCTTATAATAAGGAGTCAGAGAAGTATGTTGCTGTTATTTCTACACTATCAGCTATTTCAGATATTCTTATTGCTCTTGGATTAGTAAGTCTTTCCTTATCTTTTCCGCCTTCAATATATATTGTGTGGTGTTTTATATTCTTTTCATCAAAATATTTTTCGACTTCCTCCACACTCAATCCTAATAGATTATAATATTTATTCAATATTATACCTCCATTATATCATTTTCTTTTTTAGCATATAGTGAGTCTATTTCTTTTATGTATTTGTCAGTTATTTTCTGAACTTCTTCAGTTGCTTTCTTTAATTCGTCTTCTGTTATTTCTCCAGCTTTTTCGATTTTTTTAAGTTTATCGTTAGCGTCTCTTCTTTCATTTCTTATTCTAACTTTGAAATCTTCTGCTGCTTTGTGAGCTTTTTTAGCTAATTCTTTTCTTCTTTCTTCTGTTAATGCTGGTACTGATAATCTTATTACAGTTCCGTCATTTGAAGGAGTTAATCCTACATCAGAGTTAGCTATAGCTTTTTCTATTTCATGCATAGATGATTTGTCCCATGGAGTTATCATAAGAGTTCTTGGTTCTGGAACTGATATAGCTGCCATCTGGTTTATTGGAGTTAATGTTCCGTAGTAGTCTACTCTTACTTTGTCAAGCATTGCTGCATTTGCTCTACCTGCTCTTATTGTTCCGAATTCAAATTTTAAAGCATCGATAGTAGCATCCATTTTCTGTTCTAACTGTTCATGTACTTCAAGTCTCATAATTGCGCCTCCTTGCATCTTCATTTTTTAATATTACTTAACTATATTTTATCATTTTCTAAATTATTTTTATAGATATATTATTGTTTTTATAGAATATTTAAATATTATTCTACAGTTGTACCTATATTAGCACCTTTTACAGCGTTTATTATGTTTTCTGTTGATAATTCGAAAACTTTTATAGGTATATTGTTATCTTTACATAAAGATGTAGCTGTTGAATCCATTACTTTTAATTCTTTCTGTATAACTTCCATATAGCTTAATTTTTCAAATTTCTGAGCATCTGGATATACTTTTGGATCTTTGTCATATACAGCATCTACATTTTTAGCTAGAAGTATAACTTCTGCTTCCATTTCAAGAGCTCTAAGTGCTGCTGCTGTATCTGTTGAGAAGTAAGGGTTTCCTGTTCCCGCACCAAATATTACAACTCTACCTTTTTCAAGGTGTCTAACAGCTCTTCTTCTTATATAAGGTTCTGCAACCTGTCTCATTTCTATACCAGTCTGAACTCTTGTTGCAACATCTATATTTTCAAGAGCATCCTGAAGTGCCATAGCATTCATTACAGTAGCAAGCATTCCTATATAGTCAGCTGTAGTTCTGTCCATTCCGTCACTAGTTCTACCTCTCCAGAAGTTTCCACCACCAACAACAACGGCAACTTCTACACCTAGTTCGTTGATTTCTTTTATAGCAACAGCTATCTGGTTAACTATATCGTTGTTTATTCCGCGTTTCTGTTCTCCAGCTAATGCTTCTCCACTTAATTTTAATAATACTCTTTTGTAAACTGGTTTATCCATTTTCAATCCGCCCCCTAAAAATTTTACTTGTAAAAATTGTTATTTTTAAAAAAGAGAACACTGACGTGCTCTCTTCTTAGTCAACTATTTAAAAATTACTGCATCTGTTTTGCAACTTCTTCAGCAAAGTTTTCTTCTCTCTTTTCTATACCTTCTCCAACTTCGAATCTAACAACGTTTACAACTTTTATTTCAGTTCCAACTTCTTTAGCTACTGATTCAACTAATTTTTTTACAGTGAAGTCTGGATCTTTAACGAAAGGCTGTTCTAATAAGCAAACTTCTTTAAGTTCTTTTTCTAATCTACCTTTAACCATTTTTTCAACTATGTTAGCAGGTTTTCCTTCGTTTAATGCCTGCTGAGTTAATACTTCTGTTTCGTGAGCTATGTATTCAGCATCAACATCATCTCTTGAAACGTATTTAGGGTTCATAGCTGCAACCTGCATAGCTACGTCTTTACCTAATGTAAGTATTCTTTCGTCTCTTCCTTCAGTTTCCATTTCAACTAAAACTGCTATTTTACCAGCTCCGTGGATGTATCCAGCTACCTGTCCATTAGTAGATACTTTAGCAAATCTTCTGAAGTCAAGTTTTTCACCTATTTTAGCAACTTTGTTGTTTAATACAGTCTGTAAGTCGTTTCCTTCTTCAGCTTCTTCAGTTAATAATTCTTCAACTGTAGTTTTTTCTGTATTTAAAGCCATTTTAGATACTAATTTTACGAAATCTTTGAAATCTTCGTTTTTAGCAACGAAGTCAGTTTCTGAGTTTACTTCTACAACAGAAGCAGCTGTGTTATCTTCGTTCATTTCTATAGCAACAAGCCCTTCAGCAGCTATTCTATCAGCTTTTTTAGCAGCTTTAGCTAGACCTTTTTCTCTTAATACGTCTACAGCTTTTTCCATATTTCCATCAGTTTCTGTTAAAGCTTTTTTGCAGTCCATCATACCTGCACCTGTAGCTTCTCTTAACTCTTTTACCATTGCAGCAGTTATAGCCATTTTTTGTTCCTCCTAAATGTACAAATATTATTTCTTTTAATATTATAAATGGTAAGGGAATCCCTTACCATTCAATTTTTAATATTAGTTTTCTTCTGATACTTCTACTTCTTCAGCTTCTTCTATTTCTTCTTCAGCACCCTGTCTTCCTTCTATAACAGCAGTAGCCATAGCAGCAGTTATTAATTTAACGGCTCTTATAGCATCGTCATTTCCTGGTATTGGGAAGTCTAATTCTTCTGGATCGCAGTTAGTATCAACTATACCAACAACTGGTATACCTAATCTGTGAGCTTCCTGTATAGCTATATTTTCTTTTCTTGGGTCAACTACGAACATAGCACCTGGTAATTCAGGCATTTCTTTTATTCCACCTAAGTTCTTTTCTAGTTTTTCTTTTTCAGCTCTTAATTTTATAACTTCTTTTTTAGGAAGTACGTCGAAAGTACCGTCTTCTTCCATTCTTTCTAATTCTCTTAATTTGTTTATTCTAGTTTTTATAGTTTTGTAGTTAGTTAACATACCACCTAACCATCTTTCGTTAACGTAGAACATTCCGCATCTTTCAGCTTCTTCTTTTATAGCTTCCTGAGCCTGTTTTTTAGTACCTACGAATAATATTGGTTTTCCAGCTTCAGAAACTTCTTTAACGAATTTGTAAGCTTCTTCTACTTTTTTAACTGTTTTCTGTAGGTCTATTATATATATTCCATTTCTTTCTGTGAATATATATTTACCCATTTTAGGGTTCCATCTTCTTGTCTGATGTCCGAAGTGTACACCAGCTTCTAATAACTGTTTCATTGATATTACTGACATTTTTTGTCCTCCTTGGTTTTTTCTTCCTCCAGATTGTTCATCTCCCTAAAAAACCCTTTGGGCACCTTTTAAGGATCGCAATTCTGTGTGTGATTATTCATTTTTTCACCTATAAGATTATAACATAGTAATTTTATGATTTCAATATGTTTTTTCATTTTTTCTATAAACTTGACAACGTTAAATATAATGTACAACTAAACCTAGTACAAACATTGAAACAAGCGCAATTACAATAGCCTTTTTGAATATTGAGCTCTTTTTATTTTTAGTTTCTTTTTCTATTTTTTCAATCTCTAGCTTTTGAGTTTGCATAAGTTTTTTATCTATAGCATTTAATTCCTCTTCAGGAGGATTTATTTTTATTTCAGCTGTACGATACATAATTCCAGTCATAGCCATTATGACTTCATTAAAGTTCTTATACTTATTCTTTCTACTAAGTAATCTTTTATCTATTTTTACAAGATCTTCATACTCTTTAATTACAGTAAGATTACTATAATCAGGTCCTCTATCTATTCTCTTTAGCATATCATGCTCGCCAAACGCTATCCCAAAAGGTCTCTTTTTAAATATCATTTCATAAAGTATAATTCCAAATGCAAATAAATCACTTTCATAATCTGTATAATCTATACAAAGCTGATGAGGCGACATGTATTGATAATTCCCTTTTGCTCTTATATTTTTTCCTCTATTGGCTGCTGTTATACCAAAATCTGCTATCTTAATATTGTAGTCTTTATCTACTATAATATCCTGCATTTTTAAAGACCCATGATAATTTATATTGTGCATTCCATCACTATATACACCCTTGTGTATTAGATTTACACTTTCTAATGCCTTTAAAATCTCTATAGAAATATTTATCATAGCTTCTGGATGTAAATAATTTCCTTTTATAAGCTCTGAAAGCTCTACTCCCTCTATATATTCGTAGGCTATGAAGTAATATCCCTTGTAATCCTCATAATGCTCACCTACATCTTTTATTTTTAATATATATTTAGAGCCTATATCATTTATTACAGTAGAAACATCTATAAAATTTTGTATAAAATCAGCGCTGATATGTTTGTTATGAGAGAATATTTTTATAAGCACTCTTTCATCTGTACTCAAATCTCTCGCAACATATAATCTGTTCTCCTCCATCACGCCATCAAAATCGACTGCGTATCTATTTTGTATCATTAAAACCCCACCTACTATAAAATTATTATAATTTTTTCTTTTTATTATCTTTTATTATATCAAATTAAACGACTCTATACACTAATCAATTAAAATTATCCGACAACTATTTTTCAAAATAAAAAAAGATGCCTCGAATTTTCAAGACATCTTTTTGATTTATTTTTTCATTTTTCTATATACGCCACCAGAAATATATTCTTTTTTAATCTGTTTTCCATTAGAGTCTTTATAGATTCTATAAGTTTTAAACTCTGTAGCATCTTTTTCGTCTTCTTTTGCTTTATTTTCAACAACTATATCTATGTTCTTCTTATCACCTGTATTTCCGTATATTGTACAAGTAAGTTGTTTATTTTGAACAGTATTTTTTATGTACACTGGATGGTCAAATGTATTTTTAAATTTAAAGTCAAGCCCTTCATCATTTACAGTAGCATCCCTTCCAAGTGGAACATATGTTAAAGATGAAGAATGGTTAGTAACACTTACAATATCCATACCTGATAATAATGCTGTGTTAAATATTGTAGATGACGTCTGGCAAACACCACCTCCAGCAGACTGTTCTAACTTACCATTTATTATTACAGGCGCTTCTTGATATCCATTCTTAGAGTTTGTCTTTCCAGTATATGAGTTATAAGAGAATACCTGTCCTGGCATCAGAAGTATGTCGCTAGTTACCTTAGCAGATTTTTCTACGTTATGTGATCTCTGGTTATTAGACTTTTCAAAAGATGTAGTATACTCAGCTAACTTTGTGTTGACTGACTCAACATCTGATGTTTTTACTTTAGCCTCATTTTTTTCCATTATTAGAGGTATTGTTTCCTTCTTTTTATTATCTATACTCTCTGTTAAATTAGACAATGTTTTAGAGATATTTAGCTTTATACCATCTGTAGATTTAGTAGTTTTTATGCTGCCATCTATTTTTATAGTAGCATCCTTAGGTTCTTTATCCAATTTCTTCGCTATTTTCTCTATTTCTGCTTTCATCTTAGCTTCGTCGTAAACAACTTCTATATTCTTTTTCAAACTTTTGTTCTTTAATGAGAAATAGTTATATAAATCTTTGTAATAACTTCCATCTCTAGTATATCCATAAGCCTCATCTACAATCTGATCTATATTGTATTTTAGCCCTACAGTATCTGGAGCTATCTCATATTCTTTTCCATTGTACTCAAATTTTATATTATCCACTTTATATTTTTTGTTTAGCATTTCCTTTACATCATTAGGTCTTTTTCCAGCAACATCAATTCCTTCTATATATATATTTCTAGCAATTTTACCATTGTATATATATGTAAAGTTAAATGCCATAACGAATACAGTAATTAATAAGAATACTCCTAAAATGCTCGCTACTATTCTTTGTTTTTTCTTCTGTTTTCTCTTTTTCTGAGAAACTCTCTTCTTTTTTCTGTTGTTCATATTCTTTTTTATATCATCAGAATTCTTTAAAGCCTTCTTTTTTGCTTCAAGCTTTTTTCTCTCATCTGTAGCTTTTAATGATTTTTTACCTGTAGTATTTTTTACTACTACTCTTTTCTTTTTTTCAGCCATTTTGGTATCACCTCTTTCCTCAAATGACTTAGATATTTCACAATTTATTATTTTAACATATATACAATTTTTCTTCCACATTTTTGAATTTTTATTCATAAAAAGCTAAAAAAGAGAATAAAAAAAGCTTCCGAGATTTTCCCGGAAGCTTGTATTCATTAATTTAAGCTTTATTATTTAGCAAAGTATCTGTTAAGTAATCCTAAGAATGCTTTACCATGTCTAGCTTCATCTTTACACATTTCGTGAACTGTGTCATGTATAGCATCTAATCCTAGTTCTTTAGCTCTTTTAGCTATTTTTAATTTTCCTTCAGTTGCTCCGTATTCAGCGTCAACTCTTAATTCAAGGTTTTTCTTAGTTGATGGTTCAACTACTTCTCCTAATAATTCAGCAAATTTAGCAGCGTGTTCTGCTTCTTCGAAAGCTATTCTTTTGTAAGCTTCTGCTACTTCTGGATATCCTTCTCTATCTGCCTGTCTTGACATTGCTAAGTACATACCAACTTCTGTACATTCACCAGTGAAGTTTGCTCTTAATCCTTCAACTATTTCTTCATCAACACCCTGAGCAACACCTATTCTATGTTCATCAGCCCAAACTCTTTCTCCGGCCATTTCTTCAAATTTATCTGCTCCTACTTTACATACTGGACATTCTGCTGGTGCAGTTTCTCCTTCGTGTATATATCCGCATACTGTACAAACCCATTTTTTCATTTTAGAATTCCTCCCTAAAGTTAGTTTAATTATTTTTTATTTGATAATCAGTTGTTTCCAACCCTATGTCTATTATATACCCTGACTTAAATCTTTAAAACATTTTTTTATTATTTTTCTTTTAAATATACTATTTTATCTTTTATATTTTAAATAATAGCAATGTAAATAAAATGTTATTTTTGTTAAGTCTAACAGGTTTTCTTTACTACGGTAATAATTATACCCTAGCTTCATTCTTCTAAACATTTAATTTATATTTTTTTAAATTTTATTGTTTATTTTTAAAAAACGGTAAGAATGATAATTTTGTTTCAGCTGTTATTACTGATGCAAATATTATTAAACTACCTATGATCATTCTAAATGTTACTGGCTCTCCAAGTATTATTATAGATAATATTGTTCCAAATACAGCCTCTGTAGAAAGAATTATCGCAACTCTTGTTCCGTCTACCATCTTTGAACATATTGTCTGAAGTAGGAAACATACTGTTGTACTGAACACAGCTAGGTATAGTATTCCCATATAACCAGATGTAGTTGAGTGAATACTTAATTCTCCCATAAATATCTGAGCTATAAAAGATAGTACAAATGCTGTAAAGAACTGAATAGCAGTTAATGCTACTGCATTATGATTCTTAACAAATTCACTAGTAAAGAATATCTGGAATGCAAATCCAAACGCACATAATAATGTAAGAACATCTCCTAAGTTAACTGTAAAATCCGCACTAAGAGATAAAACTGCTATACCTACTATTGCCATAAAACTACTTGCCATACCAAATTTATCGATTTTTCTTCTATAAAGTAATAATCCTATAAATGGAACTATTACAACATTTACTGATGTTATAAATGCATTTTTTGATGGAGTTGTATAATTTAATCCTAATGTCTGTAGGAAAAATCCTAAGAATAAACAAATTCCAAGTATAACTCCAACTTTAATTGTCCCCATAGATAAATTATTCTTTATCTGTTTAAAGAATATAACTGTCATTAACACCGCTGATATAAAAAATCTTAATGTCATTATCTGTGATGTGGTAAGCCCACCATCTAATGCAGCCTGAGTTGCGACAAATCCGCCTCCCCAAATTATAGCTACTATAAAAAGACCTATTTCCCCTATGTATTTTTTCATAGACTCCCTCCAAATTTATAATATTAAAATTAATATTAAACTAATACTAATTTTTATTTATTCTTAAAGAACGGTAAGAATAAATATATCCAGTTTATAGCTTAATATAAAAAAAATATTTTGTAAATACATTTTCTAGTTTTGTTTTATCTATTTGCCTTTAAATCCATTTATATTTTTAAATCTTTAGATATTTGAAGTCACTGTTTTTTTATAATTTATTCGCTTTAATTTCATACCCTTTTGCTATAATTATATCAAAATTTAAAATAAATGAGATTTAATTAATCTTTAGGAGGATTTTATGAACAGATATAAAAAAGGACTTAATACTTGTAATTACATAGTAGAAGAGTCAAAAAAATTATTCTACACTAAAGGATATTCTAAGACAACTATCCAGGAAATATGTGATAATACAAACATAACTCTTGGTAACTTTACATATTACTTTAAAACTAAACAGGACTTATTAAAAAGAGTATACTTCGACTATTTAAAGGATATAGAAAACTTTGTTATTGAAAACTCAGAAGAATACCCTGATTTATTTGACAAATATTTAATGGTCTGTATGATATATAACTACAATATATTCTCTGATAAAAAAATATCTGACTTTAACTACAGTATAATAAAAAACGATACAATATATAATGATGTATTCCTTAACCTTCCAACCGAGGATGTAAGATTTGCTTGTGGAAATACAGATGAAAACTTAAGCAAAAAAGAATTAAAACTTCTTTACTTATCAGATCTTGGAACAAGAAAAGAGCTTACTCAGTACTATGCTGAAAATGAAGAATTATTTGATTCACCACTTGAATTTGCAGCATATATGGCAGAAATAGAATCAAGAATATACAAAGCTAACGATATAAATGTAAAAGAAAGATTCTTAGATAATCCAGATTTTGTAGAAAAAATAAAAAATAGTGGAATTACTTTACTTACAGCTCCAGAAGTTCAATAATAAAAAATTAACCCCCAGAAAAACTGGGGGTTTTTTGTTTGCTTTATTTATTTTGTTATTTTTATTTTACAACTATTTTTATGAATTTCTTTTTACCTATCTGTATAACTAGTTCTCCATTTGCTTCAACAGCGTTTAAGTCGTTAACTTTTTCTCCGTTAACTTTTACTCCACCCTGTTTAGCAAGTCTTCTTATTTCACTCTTACTTGGAACTAATTTGTTTTCAACAGCTATACCAGCTATATCTAAGTCAGCTGCATCAGCTTCAACTGTTAATATATCATCTGGTATATTACCTTTCTGGAATACGCTCTTGAATCTGTTTTCAGCTTCCTGAGCTTTTTCTTCTCCATGGTATAGAGTAACTATTTCTTTAGCTAATTCCATTTTTATATCTCTTGGGTTAGCTCCACCTTCTAATCTAGCTTCTATTTCAGCTACTGCATCAGGATGAACATCTGTTACTAGGTTGTAGTATTTTATTATTAATTCATCTGGTATTTCCATAGCTTTCTGGTACATAAGTCCAGCTTCTTCATCTATTCCTATGTAGTTTCCTAATGATTTAGACATTTTGTTTACACCGTCAAGACCTTCTAGTAAAGGCATCATTATAACTACCTGTGATTCTTTATCGAATTCTCTCTGAAGTGATCTAGCCATTAAAAGGTTGAATCTCTGGTCAGTACCACCAAGCTCTATGTCTGCATCTATTGCTATAGAGTCGTATGCCTGCATTAAAGGATAGAAGAATTCGTGAACTGATATTGGCATCTGTCCTTCGTATCTTTTCTTGAAGTCTTCTCTTTCAAGCATTCTTGCTACAGTTATTGTAGCAGCTAGTTTTATAACTTCTTCAAAGTTTAATTTTCCTAACCATTCGCTGTTGTATCTTACTATAGTTTTGTCTTTATCTAATACTTTGAATATCTGTTCCTGATAAGTTTTTGCATTTTCAAGAACCTGTTCAGTAGTTAATGCTTTTCTTGTTTTAGATTTTCCTGTTGGGTCACCTATTTTACCTGTGAAGTCCCCTATTATTATTACTACCTGATGTCCTAAGTCCTGAAGCTGTTTCATTTTTCTAAGAACAACTGTATGTCCTAAATGGATATCCGGAGCACTTGGGTCAAGACCTAATTTTACTACTAATGGTTTGTCTTCTTTCTGTGCTTTAGTTAATTTTTCTTTAAGGTCTTTTTCATCTATAAGACTGTCTACACCTTTCATTACGATCTTCATCTGTTCATCTACAGATAATTTAGATATACTCATAACTTTTCCTCCTAAAAATTTTTTAATCAAAAAAACTCCCGTCCTAATAAAAAGGACGGGAGATATCTCTCGTGTTACCACCTTAGTTCTCAGATACCTCTCGATATCCGACTCAGTGTGTCAAAATAATAGACACTGCATTATAACGTATGCAAATCGTCAAACCCTACTATTATTTCAGGCAAGCGGCTCCAAAATGTACTTCAGATATACAAAACTACTCCATCACACCAACCTGGAGCTCTCTGAAAATCCCATAAATCTTACTCTTTTCTTCTCAGCCTTTGTTAATTAAATTAAAACTTTAAATTTTAAACATATATTTATAATATATGTCTTTTCGCTTAATTTGTCAATAGAGTAGACATTTTTTCACCGTAAAACTCTCTAAGTCCATATTTCACATCTATACTCATAAAGTATAGTATTGCTATAATCGCAGCTAACCAGAAATAGCTTAAAAGAATAAATAAGTATAGTATTGTAAATAATCTTACCTGTCCCATACTCTTACCTTTAGTAAGCATATATCCCTGTATTCCCGCAATAGAATCTCTTATTAAGAAATAAAGACCTGAATAGAAGAAACAATTCATTATTGTATCAATATAAGCCATATTTGTCTTTATTCCGTATTTATTCATAAGGCTAAAGGTCATAGTGTAGATAACCATTATGTAAAATAAATTTCTTGAACAGAACGTCATCCTAGAGAAAGTTCTAAAATGTCTTATAACTTCATATTTTTTCTTTGTTTCCCCTTTTAATACATTTAATCTATTCCCTACAAATAAACCTATTATATAAACACCTACTACAGTTCCAAGAGGTATCAATGTTATTGAAACATAGAATACCGTACTAAAATAGCTCTGTATAAATTCTGGTGGAAAATTGCTAAAAGATGGAACATTTTTAGTCATATACTTCGCCATATAAGATATTGTTTCTTTGAAATCTTGAATAAAGCTATATCCTATTAATTTTGATGCGTATATATCTATAAACACCATAATTATAGATCCTATAAGCGTACCAAGAAGTAAATCGTCCATTAGACTAGTTTTCTTCTCTGATAAAATACCACATAGTATCCCCAAGATAATTCCCTGACTCGCCCAGATAGCAGTTCCAGGATTTCCAAGCACTGCAAATACAATCATCAATCCTGACATAGCTGATAAAACAGTATATTTTGATCCGCATTTTAAATATATTATAAAGTAGAATAATGGAACAATATAATCTAAATATATCCCATATCCTATACCACTTCCTACAGATATAATCGTCACAACAACAAATATCGCGGTTAATAACGATGCTTCGGTAAGTTTTCTTGTTTTATCCAAATTCTTTCCTCCTTTATTAATTATTAAATTAATTTGTTATTCAAAGCATAGTAGATAGTATAACATCAATTTATAGAAATTTACAAATAATTTTCAACGAATTAAAAAGGAGACTTTTTTAAGCCTCCTCATCAAACCATAATTCTTAGTAATCAATTCTAACCTTTTTTCTTTTTAAAACCTTCATTACTTCATTAAATCCTATAACTGTGTCGGCTATCGTAGCTACTTTTTTCCCAGATGAATAGATAGTTTTTTTATTTTCTTCACATTTTAAACTATCTATTTCACTGTATGGTATAGATTTTTTACCAAAAAGACTTATTACCTCAATCCCGTCTTTTTCTATTTCTATTCTCCAACTTTTCATCATCAAGAATTTAATAAAAATAACCGCTATTATACAGCTTATGACCATTCTTGGAGTTGCTGCTTTTTCCATTCCAAATCTAGCAGTCATTATAACTCCTGCAAGCCCAAACGCTCCCATAGCTAATAAGAAGAACTTCTGGTACTGCACTCTATATTTTAGAGTAGTATCAAATTTTTCCTTTGGTAGTTTTTTAGTTTTAGCTGTTACCATCTCTATAAACTGATAAACTACTGGTAAAGCACAAATTATTGTCGTTAAAGTATTTAGCATTTTTCCCTCTCCTAATTTAAGTTTCCTTCACTATAATAACATAATAAAACGTTTTTTTAATCAAATTTTATAAATTAATAATCTAATATTTCTGTATTTTTTGTGAATATGGTATAATTTAGAAAAACTAATAAAATAGGAGTTGATATTTTTGTTTAAGATAAAGCATTTTAACGAACTTAGTTTAAACGAATTTTATGAAATTTCAAAAGCTAGATACGAAGTTTTTGCTTGTGAGCAGCACGTATTTGAAGTTAATGATTTTGACGATACTGACAAGGTTTCATATCATATGTTCTCATACGATGGAGATAAAATAATAGCTTATTTGAGAATAATTCCAAAAGAATTTAGCCACTATGAAAATACAGGTATAGGTAGGGTTTTAGTTTTAAAGGAATATAGAAGATCTGGACTTGCAAAGAAAATGGTCGACGCAGCTGTTGAATTTATTACTGAAACTTTAAAAGAAGATAGTATCTCACTTTCTGCACAAGAATATGTTTGCTCTCTTTATGCAAAATGTGGTTTTGTTCCTGTATCCGATGTATATATGGAAGCTGGAATACCTCATGTTGAAATGGAGTACAATAAATTTAAAAATATAAAAGTTCTTATGGAAAAAAATAATCCAACAGAATACCCTAAATTTGACCTTCCTGAAGGATTTTCAATAGTTAAATATAAGGACGGTTATGAAAAAGATTGGGCTCAGATTCAGACTGATTTAGACCAATTTGAAAATATAGAAGATGCTTTAAAATGTTTTAAAGATACTTTTTTAGATGGTACTGATGATGTATATAAAAAGTGTTTCTTTATACAAGATAGTAAAGGTAAAAATATTGCAACAGCTTCAATCTGGGATGGAAATCATTTTGGAAAAACTCTTCAAAGAATTCACTGGGTTGCAGTTTCTAAAGAGTGCCAAGGACTAGGACTTGCAAAATGCCTAGTTTCTGCTGCATTAGATGTTTTTAATGAGTTAGGATTTAAAGATTATATCTATCTAACATCTCAAGTATCTAGCTACAAAGCACTTAATATATACTCAAAATTTGGCTTTACTCCATACACAGATAAAATGCCTATAAACTGGGGTATGGACGAAAAAGAATTTGAAAGAGATACAAAATACGCTTGGAGACAGATTAAATTACTTTCAACAAAAAAATAATATTAAATAAAAATTGGATGTTGTAAAACTTAGCTAATTACAACATCCTTTTTTATTTTAATAGTTATATGTACTCATCATTTTCTTTATATCTTCTTTTATATCATCTACTAGTTTTTTAGGCTCTAAAACAGTCACATTAGGTCCCATTCCAAGTATCCAGCTTTTTATCTGCTCATAACCCATCATTCTAGCTCTAAATTCTATGCTTCCATCACTTAATTCCTTAATACTCTGTTTTGAGCTCCATCTTTTTTCACTTACTATGGTTGCAAATGGCTCTCTTATAATTAGATGAATTTCTATTTCTTCTCCTTTGAAATTTCCAATAGAGTTTTTAGTGTATTCATGTATATCAAAATCTTCGTCTATTTTATACTTTTCATCCATTATGCTAAGCTTGCTGATTCTGCACAGTTTGAAATCCCTAACTTCTTTTCTATTTTCACAGTATGCTATAAGATATGTATCGCCTTCATAGTTGTATATTCCATATGGATGAAGAACTCTCTCAGATTCTCCTGATTTTATTGACTTATATCCTATTCCAATCTTCTTTTTCATAGAATATGCATCAGATATCTGCTCACAAAGTTTAATTTCTTTTTCCTTGTTTACACTGCTACCTGGATAAATATAAAAATACTTAACCTGCTCGTCTATATACTCTCTCTTTTTAAAATTAGATTTTATTCTATTTATAGAGTTTTTATACTCATCTGAATACATATTATTAGACTTTGTTAGAAAATCAGATACTCTATCCAAGATACTAAGATCCATATCCCTCACAGGGATAGAAAGATATCTACTTCCTGGAGCTATAGAATATCCACCGTATTTTCCACTCTGAGAATTAATAAATATCCCAGCTTGTTCAAGCTCACTTTTATACTCCTGAACCTGTCTATTACTAACCTCTAACTCTCTAGCAATTTCTTCAATTTTCATTTTTCCGTTATTCTGTAGCAACATAACCATATTAAGTGCTGCACCTATTTTACCCATATTAATACCTCTCTTTTTTGTACTTATTTATAATATACATCTTTTCAAGTTATTTATATAGAATATTTTCTAAAAATTTTAAAATAATTTTCTTTCCTCACATTATACTGCGTCAATAGAAGTTATAATTTAATTATAAAATAAGAAAAAAACTTATCTGGAGGCGATATTTATGAAACAAAAAAATAATATAAACAATTTGGACAATGCTTCTTTAGCTGCTATGATGAACGAATTTGAAATCAAAAAAGCTATAGAACTTTTCTCAGATTTAAATTTATTCTTAGACAAATATAAATACTGCTCATGCTTTGTTGATAACGACGAAGATTACGTCTCATTTTTAGAATATCTTGAAATAGAAGAAAATCTAAGAATGGGCTATCTTATATAATTTTAAATTTTTCATTTTTTTAAACCTTTTATTTTGTTATTGTTGTTTTGTTGAAAAGAAAGGGATGTTGCAAACTCTGCAACATCCCTTTTCTCCTTTATTGCGGATTTATTATCCCACCATTTACAAATATGTATTTGGCAACTTCTCCATCTATTGAATTATCCTTTATAAACTCAGGATCTATTAATAATTCTCCTTCGTCCACAAAACCATTTACTATTATTTCGTTTTCTTCACCCAATACTGCGAAATATGTTTGGCTATTTCCTTCTATTGTAAATGTATCTCCTATGTCCTTTCCAATCCTGTACATTCCAGTTTTTTTATTTTCATCATTTGTCATATCTAATTCTACCTGATCTGCTCTATAAAGCGTTCCATTATCTAGCTTAACTGTATCTCCATTGTCTAATTTTGCATAATAATTTCTATTAATATTCTCATACAATTCAGCATTTTCTCTGTCTAAAACAGAATATACTTCTATTCTTGCAAATGGAGTATCTTTATCATTCTTTACAAATAAATATTCTCCTGCAGGAATATCTCCTCCATCTCCTACACGAACCTCTTCTTTATCTGTTTTTATAACATCTTTTTCAGGTACAATATATTTTAATGGAACTTCTTTTTTATATTCTGAAAGCTCTATATATGACTCACTCGTAACTGGTTCTACAGTATAATCATTAGAATTTCCAGAGTCTACAAAAAATGAAATAAGTCCAATTGCAACATTTATTATCACTATAATAAGCACAAGTTTTCCTATCATAGGTGCAATAGTGTTTAAAAGACCTTTTGGATTTTGATCTTCTCCACATTTAGGACACACTTTTGCGTCGCTGTACATCTGTGAACCACAGTTTTTACAAGTTTTGTATCCACCTGATTTTGACTTTTTATTAGACTTATTATCTTGTTTAGAAAATCCTTTGTTTTTATTAGCCTCTGCATTACTCTGTATATTCTTATATTCATTTTTTAGAGTGTTAAATAAATCTTTAGACTCTTTACTTGCATTATTTTCTATCCAAGACTTAGCCTTATTAAAAACTTCATTGTTTTCTATCTTGCTTGAAGTATTATAATCGTTACTTGAATAGCTGCTATCTACATCGTCGTAATCATCGTAGTCGTTTGAATTATAATAATTACTTGAATCATAGTAGTCTCCTAAATCATAATCACTAGACGAATTATCTCTATCACCATATCCTATATGACCTTCTTTGTGCATTTTTTTCTCAGCTCTAGATTTGGACATCTTTCTAAAAATACTTCCCTTGTCATCATAACTATAATCTATCGCTGGATCTCGCCTTCTATCTATCTTTATCTGTTCCTCAGTGAAGTTGACTTCATCTTTATAATTTTCTCTTCTCATACAGATCCCCTCCGTATACATTTTCTAGTTAATTTATTTTAACATATTAGCATTAGTATAAGTGGTGACAATTTTGAAATCTTTCAAAAATTCTCTCATATAATCCAATAAAAAAACGACCTATAAATTTAGGCCGCTTTTATACAAAGTAATATTTATTTTGATAAAGAAAAATCTTTTAAAACTTCTCTTACATCTGATTTAAAATCTCCAAATTTTATTCCCATTTCTTCAAGTTTTGAAGAATCCAATCTGTAATCTCTAAATCTGTCGCTGTATCTTTCTGTGTTAGGAAGGATGCATTTTTCTATATTTTCTTCAGTTATTCCCATTTCTCTAGCTACAAAGCAAGCACTCTCATATGTAGTCATATCGTTTGATGACGCTACATGGTAGATACCTGCAGGTAGTTCTACTATTTTGTCAAACTGTTCTGCTAAATGTTTAGCATAAGTCATACATCTTCTTTCGTTGCAAGTGAATAAAGTAGGTTTCTGATACATTATAGCATTTAAGACATTTTTAACTATGCTTGGACTAGCTTTAACCCCTGCAAATGAAAGTCCCATCATCCAAGAGAATCTAAGTATTACTGCATCTACTCCACTATCATTTATATATTTTTCGCAATCTATTTTATTCTGTCCATATACAGTTACAGCTTTTGGCTCTTCATCTTCTTTAAATGGACCATGATTTTCTTTTCCGTTGAATATCTGTTCAGTTGAGCAGAATATTAATCTTGCCCCTTTTTCTTTACAAGCATCTACAATTCTTTTAGTAGATTCTACATTTATATTGGCTGCAAGCTCTGGATTTTCTTCACATACAGCAGTAGTTGCATTTGCTGCAGTATGTAAACATATATCAAATTCCTGTGATTTAACAAATTTTTCTACCTCATCTGGATTAGAAAAATCTGCATCATCTCTAGTCATTTTTATCCAATTAAATTTATCTTTGTTACTATTTTGAATATAACTAGCTATATATCCCCTTGCTCCTGTTACAAGTATAGTTTTTTTCATAATTATATCTCCTTTCCCGGTTGGCTAAGCAGTATATGCGCTCCTTTTTCTATTGTTATTTTTTTAGACGCATAAGGTACAAATACATTTTCGTATTTTTGAAGAAGTATTTTTTCTCCATTCCATTCTATTATACAATCTTCTCCTATATTAGACACTATACAAAAATGTTTATCTAGTAAAATATCCATATCATTTTCCAGATACAACTCATCTATTACATACTCATCAGATTCTATTAACCTTCTGCTTTTTTCTTCATTTTTTACAAATTCTGGCTGTTTAGAAAAATCTACAACATCAAATGATTCTTTTACGTGTAGATCTCTTTTTTTACCGTTTTTATCAACTCTATTGTAGTCATAGAATCTGTATGTTGTATCTGAGTTTGTACCTATTTCTAGAGCAAGTATATCCCGTCCTAGTGCATGTATCATCCCTTCTGGAATAGTTATAAAATCTCCCTTTGAAACTTCCCATCGTTTTAGGTATTTTTCAAGTGTCCCATTTTCAAAGGCTTCTTTTATAACATCTGTATCATCTGTAGTAGTTCCTGCTACTAACTTTGCACCCGGTTTTGCATCTATTATGTACCAACTCTCCTTTTTACCGAAGTCATCAGAGTTTTTAATTGCATACTCGTCATCAGGATGCACCTGAATACTTAAAGAGTCTACCGTATCTAAATATCCAAGTCTCAACATTTCATGAATAGTATATCCCTCACCAAGTATAGAGCTTTCATCTTCTTTTATAAATTCATAAAAATTTTTATCCGTTTCATAATTCTTTATAACATTTGCGCTCTTTTTATTTGCTGAAATTTCCCACCAAGTTCCGTAGCCTTTGTCGTATCCTCTTGCTTTACTTATATTGTTTCCACCCCATATAGTTTCAACTTTTATACTTTCGACAAATATCGGTCTTTTAGCTTCTCCGTTGTACATTATTTTTCATTCTCCTTTTCAAATTCATCAAGTATTTTTAATGAAGAACTCGTACCTATTCTTTTAACACCTAGGTCTATCATTTTTTTAGCAGTTTCATAATCTCTTATTCCACCAGCAGCTTTAACAGATACTTCTCCGTCCACTGTATCTATCATAAGCTTAACATCTTCTATTGTCGCTCCACCAGTACCAAAACCTGTACTAGTTTTTATAAAGTCTGGTTTAACTTCTTTAGCTATCTCTGCTAATTTTTTTATCTCATCCTTTTCTAAATAGCAGTTTTCAAATATAACTTTTGATATTTTATTATTTTTTCTACATATTTCTACTATAGCTTCCATTTCTTTTTTTATAAAGTCCCAATCGCCCATCTTTGCTTTACTTATGTTTATAACATAGTCTATTTCGTCGGCACCTTTTTTTATGGCATCCTCTGTTTCAAATAATTTTGTTTCTAATCCACACTGCCCTAGAGGGAATCCTATTGCAGCTCCAACGTGTATATCCGTACCATCTAGCTCTTTCTTACAGAATGTTACCCATTCAGTATTGATAGCCACCATAGCAGCTCCTATAGATTTTGCTTCTTCACATAACTTTCTAAGATCATTATCTGTAGCATATGCCTTTAAAAATGTGTGATCAAAGTATTTTGCTAGCTTATTTTTAGTTAATTCCATATTAAAACATCTCCTTTTTAAAACTCATAGGTATTATTTTTTAACTTTTTTGATTTATTTGTCTATAATATACCATTATGTAAGTAATATGTCAATATATTATATTCATTATGTAATATATAATATTTAATATGTAATTATATTGTATATATTTTTTTTGAATGTTATAATATAATCATTAAAGATTAAGGAGATATTCTAATGGCAGCAATGTATTTAAAAATAAAATGCGATTTACTCGAAAAGATAAATAACGGAACATACAAGGAAGGAGATTTAATTCCTACCGAGATAGAGTTAGCAGAGTTTTACAATGTAAGTAGACCGACTGTTAGACAAGCTATCCAAATTCTTGTGGATGATGGTTATCTTGAAAAGAGAAGAAAAAGGGGAACAATGGTCTGTCAAAGGAAAATTGAGCAGGAATTTACACAGAAAATTTTAAGCTTTGATAAGGAAATGAATAAAAAAGGCCTAACTACAAGCACAAAGGTTATATCATTAAAAATAGAAAAAGCATCTGAAGAAGTTTCAAATGCTCTTGGAATTTCTTTATCAGAGAATGTTTGTAAGCTTATCAGACTTAGATATATCGACTCTAAGCCAAATGTTATCGTAACAACATATATACCATATAATAAATTTCCAGATATTGAGAATGTGGATTTTATAAATTCTCGTCTATACGACTATTTTTCTGATAAAGGCAATCCAGTAACTAGAATTAAAAGAAAGTTGGAAACAATAAAAGCTGATGAAACAACAGCTGATTTATTGGATATACAAGAAAATGATCCTGTATTTTACTTCCATTCTTACGGATACGGAAACGATAATAAAGTGATTGAATACTCTATTTCTAAGTATAGAGGAGATATAAACTATTTTGTATTTGATTTATACAGATAAACATAAAGGGACTACTGCAAATCATTATTGCAACAGTCCCTTTTATTTTTTTAGTATAAAATTATTGGTGTTCCTTTTTCTATTGTTTTGTATATAGTAGCAGCTCCACTATATGGACAGTTTACACATCCATGAGAACCATTACTTCTATATATTCCACCACCGAAAGAACTTCTCCATGTAGCATCATGAAGTCCTATATTTCCGTTGAATGGCATCCAATAGTTTACGTGAGAACTATAGTTCCGTCCATTTAAGTATGTATCTCTCTGTTTGTAGTTTAGAGGATATATACCACCTGGCGTACCATGACCTTTGCTTGTATTTCCAGTAACTACAGGGAAACTAGTTATAAGTTTTCCATCTCTATAGTACCATAAATACTGTCCACTTAAGCTTATTTCAACATAAGTATTTCCTATATCGTCTTTTGTACGGTGAAGTGCTGTCTGAGAGTAAACTGGTTCTCTTGTAACACTTTTTCCTGCTTCTATAACTTTTGTAAGTTCGTCTGCTTCTTTTTCTTTGTCGATTAACCAACCGTAAGAACCACCGTATATAGTTATTTCTTTACCTGAAGATGCTTTGAACTTTCTAGGGTCTCCATAAGTACTGTACTGTTTACTTAAACCTCTTAAAAGCTCTATCATTCTATCTCTATTGATAGTTATGTCGTAATTTCCTTCTGAATCACAGTTTAAAAGCTGTGCTATTTCATATCCGCCGAAAACTTCTTTTCTATCTTCAAAGTCATAAGTAACTTTCATCTTAACTTTTTTGTTAAGTTCTTCTACAGCTTTTGCAAGTTTAGAGTTATCAGCTTTATTCTTTGGCTGTACATATAATCCAGCTTCATCTATATTTATAGTTTTGTTTCCAGATAATATAGATTTCTGAACTTCTTTATAAAGTGCATCCTTATTGACCTTATTTCCATATATTTCAGGTCTTATTTCGTAAGAATTTGTTTTTCTGCTATATTCTGGATAAGCACTTTTTGGCTCTATTATATAGTTTTTATCAAATAATTCAAATCCATTGTATAATTTTTCTAGCTTAGCCTCGTCATATCTAACTGTATCTGCTTTGTAGTCTTTGTTTTTGAATACTCCAACTATCCATCCAAATGAACTCTGACTATCCTTTATTTTCTGTATCTGACCTTCATCGTGGAATGTAAGGTCTATATCCTTTGATTTTATTGTAAATTCTTTATTTCTTTTATCAGTCATTGTAAGGCTATAGTCGTCAGAAACATGACTGAACATTTCCTCAACATCCGCTACAGTTTTCCCTGAACAGCTTTCTCCATTTATTACAGTACCAAAGTAGAAATGATTTGTGAAGAATACTGCTAAACCGATATATATTACAGCTAACACGCCAACTATTATTGCTGCGATCTTTTTCTTTGGGATATCTTTAATTCCCTTTGTTGACAATATACCCACTCCCTTTCCTTAAATTTTACAGACTTTAGATATAACTCAATAAAGCTCAAAATCTTTTTAAATAATTTCACTTTACCATTATAACGCAATTTTTTTTCATATTCTATATTTCCATTTAGAATAATGTTTACAATTCCGTAAATTTTGTGAAATAACCTCAATTTAATATTTTCAATTAAATAACTCACTAATACTCTTTATAATAACACATTTTCAAAAATACAACTACCTTCTATTCAAAAGAAATAAAAAAAGAACTGTTGCAATTTATACAACAGTCCCAATTTTTTGCTTATTTTCCTTCTTTCATAGCTCTAATTTTTAGAGGTAATGTAAATAGATTTATGAATCCTTCTGCATCGTGGTGGTCATAGTATTCACTATTTCCGAATGAAGATATACTTTCATCGTATAGTGGAGAGTCTGCAAATATTCCTGCAGGTTTTATGTTTCCTTTGTATAGTTTAACTTTAACTGTACCAGTTACATTTTCCTGAGTGCAATCCATGAATGCTTCTATTGCTTCTCTTAATTTTGAGTACCATAATCCATCGTATATAAGCTCACCGAATTTTATAGCTACTCTCTGTTTGAAGTGAAGAGTTTCTTTATCTATACAAGCACTTTCTAATATGTTGTGAGCTTCGTAAAGAATTGTTCCTCCTGGAGTTTCATATATTCCTCTTGATTTCATACCAACTAATCTGTTTTCTACTATGTCTATTATTCCTATACCATGTTTTTTACCAAGTGCATTTACTGCCTGAATTAATTCTACTGGAGCCATTTCAACACCATTTAATTTTTTAGGCACACCTTTTTCAAAGTATATTTCTGCGTATTCTGGTGTATCACAAGCCTGTTCTGGAGTAACACATTCTTTGTATATATCTTCTTTGTGTTCGTTTTCAAGGTGTTCTATATCCCCACCTTCAGTTGATACATGCCAAAGGTTAGCATCTTCTGAATATATTTTTTCTTTTGTAGCTTTTACTTTTATTCCATGTTCATTAGCGTAGTCTATAGCATCTTCTCTAGATTTTATGTCCCATATTCTCCAAGGTGCTATTACTTTTATAGTTGGATCTAGTGCTGCGATTGTAGCTTCAAATCTAACCTGGTCATTTCCTTTTCCTGTACATCCATGGCAGATATATTTTGCTCCTTCTTTATGAGCCACTTCAACTAGTTTTTTAGCTATTATAGGTCTAGCAAGTGAAGTTCCTAATAAGTATTTTCCTTCGTATTTAGCTTCAGCTTTTATAGCTGCATATATTGTAGTTGTTACAAATTCTTCTGATATATCGTCTACATATGCTTTTGATGCTCCACTTTCTAATGCTTTTTTGTAAACATCTTCCATATTGTCATCCTGTCCAACATTTCCACAGCAAGCTATAACTTCTATATCATCGTAGTTTTCTTTTAACCAAGGTATAGTTATTGATGTGTCTAATCCTCCTGAATATGCTAATACAACTTTTTCTTTCATTTTAATTTCCTCCCTTTGTTCTCTTCCTTTTTTTAATTTTTTAATTCTATATTTTTCTTTTTAAATTTGTGATAATTAGGTAATAAAAAAAGTCCCTCAGTGAAATTTTCACTGAGAGACGAATATTTCCGTGGTACCACTCTCTTTGATAGATTATTAATTCAATTAGTTTGGTTTGAGTATAAAAAAAATCGCCTCTTGGAAAACCAAGAGACGAATTATAATCCGCGTTACCACTCTAATTGATAGTAAATACTATCCACTCTTTCCTTTAAGGCAGGATTACCTGTTGCTTATATCTTTTAAGACTTTCACAACAATCTCCAAAGCTCTATTCACTCCAGATATCAATACAAGGCTTCCACCGTCCCCTGCTCTCTATAAAATCTCTCTGAGTTACTTTCTTTTTCAACGATTACTCATTTATTTTTTAATATGTTTATATAATAAATCATATTTTCTTTCGTGTCAACACAAATTATCAGAAATTTTTAAAATATCGCTATATTTTTTAAATATTATTTATTAATTTATTTTTAAGGGTAAATGTTATAGAAGTACCGACATTTTTCTTACTTTCTATGCTCATTTCACCGTTGTGTAGTTTTACTATCTCGTTACTTATAGCAAGACCTAATCCACTACCAGATTTATTGTAGTCTTCCTGGAAGAATTTATCAAATACTCTTTTAAGATTTTCTTTGTCTATTCCTGATCCATTGTCAGTAACTGATATTGTAGTATACTCACTATCCTGATTTACTGTTATTTTTATAAATCCTCCAACATCTGTGAATTTAAGTGAATTCTGAACTAGGTTAATAAGAACCTGTCTTAATCTATTTTTATCGCCCTGTATGTTTTTAACCTCACCACATTCAAACTCGAATAATAGTCTAATATCCTTTTCAGCTGCTTTTACTTTTAGCTGATTGATAACCCCTACAACCAGTCCTTCAACATCTACAGAATCTATCACTAGTTTTATTCTCTGTGATGAAAGTCTAGAGAAGTCTAATAATTCTTCAACGAGCTTGATAAGTCTTTCTGTTTCATCCTGAATTATTCCAAGCCCCATATCTAGCTCTTCTTTGTTAATTCCCTCGTATCCAAGAGTTTCACTCCATCCTTTTATAGATGTAAGCGGTGTTCTAAGCTCATGAGATATTGAAGATATAAACTCGTTCTTTAATTTTTCATTCTTGTCGATTTCTATTGCCATTTTTTCAAATGTTTCTGCAAGCTCACCTATTTCGTCATCTACAATCTTGTTGTTTTTTAGCTTAACATTGTAATTTCCACAAGATAATTCACTTGCAAATTTTTTAAGCTCTGTAAGAGGTGTTATTAAACTTTCGGCAAATTTCAAACTGATTCCTATAGCGATTATAAGTATTACAACCCCTATCATAATCAACCATGCCATAAGCTTTATTATCTCTCTATCTATTGCATCTAGAGAAACTGTATACCTAACAGCACCTTCTACAACATTATTAACTTTTAATGGAACCGCAATACTCATTACATGTTCGTCAGTTGATGCTATTTTATATGTATATGGGACTAAATTTTTACCATTTCTCAAAGCTCTATTCACGTCGATAAAGTTTACTTTTTCGTGAGTTTTAAAGCCATACTGGTCTAATATCATATTTCTATTTTTATCTATTATAGAAATTCCGTATTTAGTATTTTTATCATTCATTTGCTTTTCGTAAATACTATTTACCTTATCTTCAAAGCTTACGGATTCCATAGATACCGTATTATATGAACCATTTATATACTCTACCCTAGACTCTAATGTCTGTCTTACTGAGTTGTAATAGTAGTTCTGCACATAGAACATAAACAGACCTTCAAAAAGTGTCACTACTACTATTATTATTACAAAATAGTTTTTGATAATCTTTTTTCTTAAACCTTCAAAATGTAACATTTACTCTTCCTTTCTAAAACAGTAACCATAGCCCCAAATAGTCTGTATATATTTTGGTTTTGAAGGATCGTCCTCTATTTTATTTCTTATTCTTCTTATATTTACGTCTACTATTTTAAAATCATATAAATAGTTTGTTCCCCAAACCTCTTCAAGTATTTTTTCTCTACTTAAAGACTGTTTTGCATTAGACATAAGATATTTAACTATAGAGAATTCTGTAGGTGTTAATTCTATTTCTTCTCCATTTTTGTAAAGCTTTCTTTTATCCACATCTAATAGGAATGGCCGTAAATCTATTTCGCTGTTTTTAGCAGGTGCACTTTCTTTTCTAACCCTTCTGATAAGAGCTGATACTCTAACCATTAATTCTTTTATACTGAATGGTTTTACCATGTAATCATCAGCTCCAGACATAAAGCCTTCTATTTTATCTTCTTCCTGAGATTTTGCTGTAAGCATTATTATCCCTACCTGATCATATTTAGCTCTTATGTATTTACATACTTCTATTCCGCTCATATCAGGAAGCATAACGTCTAATAAAGCTATTGCTATTCCATCTTCAGAATCTATTTTTTCTATAGCTTCCCGACCTGTTCCAGCTTCTATTATGTCGTAACCTTCTCTCTTTAGATTTATACTTACAAAGCTTCTTATTCCGATTTCATCTTCAAGAATTAAAATCTTTTCTTTCATCCTACTATTCCCCCTTCTATATATTTACTCATATGTATTAGAAAAGCTTTCTTTTAGTTTTTTCTCTTCTACTCCATAATCTTTTAAAAGTTTTCTGTTATTTATGATAATATCGTAGCTATAATCTTCATTTTCTAATACTTGTACGATATATTTTGAATTAGTTAAGCCTTTTTTATCATCTATAGTTCCTGATTTAGGTTTTACTACTACAGTAAACGCTGTTTCCGACGTTCCTGTTTTAATATTAGTCGCTTTAAATTCTAATTGAATTTTTTCACCTTCATATTTTTGCTCAGTATAAAGTATATTTTGCATTTCTTTAGGCACGCTAAATCTAAAATTATACTGATAGTTGTAGTAGTTTTGTCCTATAATTTCCATATTATTTTCATCTAGATTACCATTCCACTGATAATACGTAATATATGCGTATGCCTTATCTATAAATGATGATCTATTTGGCGAGATTGAAGGGATATCTATTATATTATCCTTATTCATATCTCCTACTGGAACATAGTATGCCTTTTTCATATTTTCATCCTTGCAGCTAGCCACAGTAATAAATTTGTTGTTTTTGACATACATAACCTCTGTTCCAACAGCGCCATCTTTTCCTATTGGTATGTCTAAAATTATACCCTTTTCATACTTAGATATATTTCCTATAGTTATATATGCCTCAGATATTCCATTTACATCATCTACTGTCTTTACGTCTTTTACAATAGCCCGCTCAGAAGTAAACTGTACTAGGCTTATTTTTAATACTCTATTATTAGAATTGTATCCTAGTACTATCATATCCATGTTGTTGTCGTCATTTATATAGCTTATTTTTATTTTTTTGCTATCTACATCTCCAACAGATACCGTTGTATTGCCTGTATCATGTGGATTTAAAGCTAGTTTAGGTATTACATTTCCTTCGCCGAATATTTCATCTAACTGATATTTTAAAGTTATTTTATTATCTTTAAATGCATAAACTTTTAATCTCGATATATCATCTTGATCTTTGTACTGCATAATTATTTCTTTATTTCCATCTCCATCTAAATCGTAAAATCCACCGTACTCTATCTTATCCCCTTTTTCAAGTACGACACCATCTTCTAAGAAAGAATAACTTTCATTGTCCTCTCTTAAAATCAAGAATCCAACCTTACTATCAGAGTTGATTTTTTCTTTTTTCTGAAAGGCTACAATTTCGTTCTTCCCATCCTCATCTAAATCAACGTAATTTATTTTTCCACTCTCTTTTAGGTTCTCTGGGAATATTAAGTTTACATTTTGATAAAGAACTTTTGATATTCCAGAGTTTAAAAGTGCTTTTTCCTCATCATAATTAGGCTTTGTAAGTAATTTTTCTGGAGATTTTGTGCTTGTGCTACACCCTGTAGTTGTAAGTAATAGTACAACCGTAAGCAACATAAGCTTGATTAGTTTTTTCATCTAATCCCCCCTTATTTTTCTTCAGTTTTCTCTTTTCTAGGTGGTTTTGGTCCTGGATACTGATAAAGATATGTTTTTAGCATACCATTGTAAAGTTTTCTTTTTTTAGTTGCTTCCTGACCAAATTCATACTCAAATTCTTCAAAAGAAGTTATTAGATAATATGACCAATTTTTTAGTCTTCTAAACGCATAACCTAATTCTTTATAAAGTAATTTTACAGATTCTTCACTTTCAAGTCTTTCACCATAAGGTGGATTTGTAACTATAAATCCATATTCCTCATCGCTTTTAAATTCTGTAGCATCTGCAACAGCAAATTCTATATAATCTGCAACACCCGCTATTTCAGCATTTTCTTTTGCTATTTCTATACTTTCTGGGTCTATATCATATCCATAAATCTTAAAGTCTAAGTCTTCGTTCATCTGGTCAAATGCTTCTCTTCTAGTATCCCACCAGATTTTTTTATCTATTGTTCTCCATTTTTCAGAGATAAATTCTCTGTTAAGCCCTGGAGCCATGTTTAATCCCATCATGGCAGCTTCTATAAGTATAGTCCCTGAACCACACATAGGGTCTACTAGAGTTCTTCCTGGTCTCCATGGAGTTAGATACATTATCCCTGCTGCTAAAGTTTCTCTTATAGGAGCTTTATTAGCCTTTTCTCTGTATCCTCTCTTATGAAGTGCATCTCCTGTAGTATCTATTGATATCGTTACTTTGTCCTTGTGGATAAACACGTATATAGGATATTTTTCTTTATCCTCTTTTAATCTTCCACTTTCTAAGTATGATCTCTTTAAATTATCAACAATAGCTTTTTTAACTATTGACTGCACATCAGTTGTACTGAATAGTTTAGATTTTATTGATGATGCTTTTGATACTGGGAACTGTGCACCATAAGGTATATATTTTGACCAGTTTATTCTCTTTGTATTTTCATAAAGCTCATCGAATGTTCTAGCTTCAAATTCTGCAACTTTAAGATTTACCCTTTCAGCACATCTTAGCCACATATTAGCTTTAGCTATACCGTCTTCACCTGTTTTGTAAGTTACCCTTCCATCTTCTGTTTTTTCTATCTCAAATCCTAAATTTTTTATTTCTGTAGCCAGCATTTTTTCCATTCCAAAAAAGCATGGCGATATAAGTGTATATTTCTTCATAGTACCTCCAATTTTATCATTTAATATATATTATTATATCACTAATTAGATGATTTAATAAGAGTATATTACAACTGTATCTATTATATGTTCTTAAAAATTTTTTATTATACAACGCTATTACTTAGAATACGTTTTTTGCAAGAATTGTAATAAATTTTTATTTCTAGCAATTAACTTTTATGATATCATTGAATAATGACTATTAAATATTAAAAATATTATAGATTAAACTTGAAAAGGAGATATTGGCAATTAATGGAAAATCTTAAATTAAACGAAAACATGGTCTATAGACTTACATCTGCTGAAGATTCTTTAGTTCCAGTTATAGAATCAAAGTTAAAAAATAAAATCGTATGTGTTCAAAAGGAAATTGATAGAGCCAGCGGAATAATTATATTTGGAAAGAGAATAAAATCACTTATCTTTTCTACTGATATATCAATAATAAAAAATAATAATGCAGACGCTGTACTAGCCGTCTACCCATTCACTCCACAACAATCTATAAATGAAGCGGTAATGGATGTATCTCCTTCTCCAGTATTTTGTGGTGTTGGCGGTGGAATAACTACAGGGAATAGATCTCTAGCAATAGCATTAGATGCAGAGCTTCACGGTGCATTTGGAGTTGTTCTTAATTCTCCTGCAAAAAATGCTCTAATAAGCGAGATGAAGGACACTATAAGCATACCTATAGTTGTCACTATTTGCCACGATCAGGAAGACATAGAAGCTAGAATTGCTGCAGGTGCAACTATTTTAAATGTATCTGCTGGAAAAGATACTGCCTCTCTTGTTAGAAAAATTAGGAAAGACCATCCTTTCATCCCAATAATAGCTACAGGTGGAAACTCTCCAGAATCAATTATAGAAACTATTGATGCTGGAGCAAATGCAATAACATACACTCCTCCTTCTGCAGCTGAAATATTTGGAGAAATAATGGAAAAATATAGAACTGAAAATCTATAAAATGGATGTTATAAGAATTTAAAAAGCCCTTCTTTTTCTAGATTGAAATTATGAATATTCTCATCTCCAGGCTTCGGCGACCCACCCATTAAACTAACACATTTCAATGTTGTGGGTCGCCTCCAGATTGTCGATATCGAATTATTCATAATCCCAATCAAAAAGAATGGGCTTTTTTAAAATTCTTTATAACATATTTTTATATCTTTTCAGTTCTTAAATACAAAATTAAAACACTACAAAGGCATTTTATATTTATATTAGTGCTCTAGCTATTTTCTGTGGTCAAGGACTTTTCTAAAATAAAATTGATAATTTTATTTTATGTTTAGTCTGAGACCCCTTGTTTTTCGTTGTGTATGTTCATTATTAGAGATATTACTATTGTTGAATACGCAACGAAGCTTCTGAAGTATTCTCCGATTGCAACATTGCTGAATAGCACTTTAACTGCCATAGGAGATACTATATTTATAAATTTTTAAAGTTTACTATATATTGTATTTCTGTTTTATTAAACCTTTCTGGTATGCTTTTAATAGCATTTTTAACTCATCTATTTCATTCTGCATTCTCTTACCTTCGTCTGTATCTCTTACCATCTTTCTCTCAGCCTTGTGTTCAACGACAACTGTAGTAGATATTATGTCGTTTTCATCGCAAATGGCTTCTTCCATAGAGCTAAATGGCTGGTGAGATACAAGCTGCATAGTTTTAGAGTTGTATATTAATGTATATCCTGCTATACCAGTTTTATCTTGATATGCTTTTGAGAATCCACCATCGATTACAAGTATTTTACCATTTGCTTTTATTGGACTTTCTCCGCTCTTAGATTTTACTGGTACATGTCCGTTTATTATATGAGAGTCGTTTATATCTAACTCAAATTCATCAAATAATTTTTTACAAATATCCTCGTCTTCTCTAAGTGTATAGTATGGGTTTTTGTTTTCTACATGAGTTTCTTTTTCTTCTATAAAATATCTTTCAAATGTAGTCATATCGTCTTTTCCAAATAGTGATGAGCATTTTCCAGTCCACATATACCACATTATATCCTGTCCATACTGTTTATCCGGATCTGAATCTCTAGATATAAATCCTTCTCTCGCTATATTTTCCATCTGTATCATAAGCTCTCTACCAGAATATGTTTTTCCTTTTAATTTCATAGACATAAAGCTTCCATCTTTATTAAGAGGAATACAAGCGTGTATAAGCAGATTTGAATTCGCTTTTAGGAATATGCTTCCCTTTGAGAATAAAAACTCAACATGTCTTTGAAGTTTATCACTTGTTCTAAATGATCTTGTAACTTTTTCTATTACATCTTTTTCCTCTGGAGTAAGTTTGTATGGGTCTTTAGGATCTATAGTTGGGAAATTAGTATCTTTTAGTGCGTAATTTTTTCCCTTTATTCTTATAGTACCATTTTCATAGTCTATCATATTAAGAAGCAATCTGTGCTCCATTTCAAATTCAGGTCTTCTTCTAATTACTTCGCCCTCTAGTTTGAACTGTATTATACTTATTGCCTTGTGCATTTTAGCCATTAAAGTTTTTTCTGTAGTAGATACTTCTTCATCACCTATTTTAGGCATAAACTGTAGACATGGGTCATCTCCATATGTTTCTATTGCAAAAGTGGCAAGAGGAAGTAAGTTTATTCCATAAATATCCTCCACAACATCTAGATTAGCATATCTAGCTGATATTCTAAGTGCATTTGCAACACAAGTCTTTTCGCCTGAAGCTGCACCCATCCATAAAATATCGTGGTTACCCCACTGGATATCCACACAATGATGTTGCATTAATTTATCTACTATTATATCTGGTCTAGGTCCTCTGTCAAAAATATCCCCTATAACGTGGAGTCTATCTACAACCAATTTCTGTATCAATTCAGAAATAGCTATTATAAAATCTTTAGCTCTGTCTGTTTCTATTATAGTTTCAATTATACTTTTATAATATTTTTCTTTATGTTCACTGTTCATATGTTCGTGAAGTAGTTCTTCTATTATATATTTAAAATCATCTGGAAGTAGCTTTCTAACCTTAGATCTAGTATATTTACTAGATGCATACTTACATAATTTTATTAATCTATACATATTTATTCTATAGAAATCATCTATATTTTCTGCTTCTTTTTCTATATATTCAAGCTTCTGCTCAGGATAATACACTAATGTAGCTAGTTTTTTCTTTTCATCCTCCATAAGCTCTCCATCAAATAATTCATCTATTTTTCTTTTAATTACACCAGAACCATTTTTTAACACATGCACAAATGGCTCATATTCACCATGTATATCTGTTATGAAATGCTCTGTCCCCTTTGGAAGGTTTAATATTGCCTCTAAATTTATAATCTCTGTGCTGGCTTTTGATATATTAGGATAAAGCTTTGAAAGCAACTTTAGATAATCCATTTTTTCATATAGCTCTCTATCAGATATATTGTCTATTTTTTTCATTTGTTCCCCTCCATTAAAAAACTTTATTATTTATTATATCATACTTTTCCAACAAATTAACTCTATTAGTATATCTTTTTTACTGTTTTTATATTTATTTTATCATTTTGGGAATAATTAAGCATCATATTTACATCTTATATAATTTTATACAAAAAAATAGAGCCATAAAAGCTCTATTTCTTTATTATTTATTTAGATTTCGATTTTTTCAACTTCATGATTTTTTATATCTCTATTAAAGAAGTATTCTATTATATCTCTTCTTTTTACTATTCCTATAAATATATCGTCATCGTCGACTACAGGGATAAAGTTCTGGTCCATTAACTTAAGAACAAGCTCTTCTATATTCTTATTAATATTTACAGTTATATTCTCTACCCTTCTGTCTATACTCATAACAGATATATCTTCCATTTCTTTAATATCAAATTTTCCATCCTGCTTTATCTTCCAAAGTAGATCTCCCTCTGTTATAGTGCCCTTATATTTTCCGTCTTCACCTAATATAGGAACTGCAGAGTATTTATAATAATCCATTTTTTCCATTACTTGTCTTAATGAATCATTTTCTGACACATATGCTACATCAGTTTTTGGAGTTAAAAAGAACAATACGTTCATAATACCCTCTCCTTCCAATCATTTCCCAACTTAAACCTTTAATCTTATAAATTATAGTATGACTTTATTTTCTTAACTAAAATCGTTTTTTTCAGTCTATATAGTCATATATATTCTATCACATTATCTATAATTTTTGTATTAATTTATTGTCATTTAATTTTACTTATTAAAATATTCTAAAAAACATATAATTATAATTTTTTGCAATAAAAAAGGAAACTACAAAGTAGTTCCCTTTTCTAGAATATCGAACTCATCTATATGAATTTATTCATAATCCAAATTATTATTATAATTTAACTACATTAGCAGCCTGAGGTCCTTTTGCACCATCTACTACTTCAAATTCAACTTTCTGTCCTTCTTCTAATGATTTGTATCCTTCAGTCTGTATAGCTGAGAAATGTACGAATACATCATCTTCTCCTTCTACAGATATAAATCCAAATCCTTTTTCGTTGTTAAACCATTTTACTACACCAGTTTTCATAATTAGTAAATCCTCCTAGAACTAAAACACTTAAGCTATTTAATTATATCCATTTAACAATATTATAAAATAAATTTCAAATATATATCAACTAAATAAGCCTATATCTAATATTAACATATAATGTACTTTTATGTCAAATATTATTTATTTTCTGATTTTTAATGTATTTAACTTTTTTTACTGTATCCATACATTTGCATTTGTCTTTAAATTTTAATTTCAAAGCTTTCTATAGTATGATAAAATTATTCTTGTTAAGTAAAAAATATTTTAGGAGGATAAAATGCAGAAAAAAATTGCAGCAATCAACGATCTTTCAGGTATAGGTAAATGTTCACTTACTGTTGCTATACCTATAATTTCAGCTTTAGGAGTACAATGCTGCCCTCTTCCAACAGCTATTCTGTCATCTCAGACTGGATATCCACATTTTACATTTTTGGATTTCACTTCTGAAATGAAAAACTATACAGACACATGGAAAAAATTAAATCTTTCTTTTGATACAATCTACAGTGGATTTTTAGGATCTATTGAGCAGATAGATCTTGTTATAGAATTTATCTCTAAAAATCCAAACGCTTTTATTGTTGTCGATCCTGTTATGGGAGATGAAGGACAGATATACTCTGTTTTCTCAGAAAAAATAATTCATGAAATAAAAGAACTTGTTAAACTTGCAGATTTAACTACACCTAATATAACAGAGGCCTGTCTTCTTACTGGAAAATCTAGTGAGTACGATACTCTTACAAGAGATGATATTGAAGATATCGCAAAACAAATATCTGAAATGGGTCCTTCAAAGGTTGTAATCACTGGAATTCATGAAGATAATAAAAAAACAATAACAAACTTCGTATACGATAGAGATACAAACAAAAAAACATTTATTTCAAAAAATTATTTAAAATCATCTTACAGCGGTACAGGTGATATTTTTGCATCTATAGTCAGCGGTATGATTACAGGTGGATTTGATTTCGAGTTTGCCGTAAATACAGCCATAGATTTTGTTACTAATGCTATAGAATATACTTCTAATTTTGATATAAGTAGAAACGATGGCGTTATGTTTGAATACTATCTACAAGATTTAACAAAATTAGGTGCAAAAGTTTTTGAAAGAGAAAAAACATTGAAATAATATATTTTTAAGGTTAGGAGTGATAACTTGTCTATTCTTTCAGGTAAAACAATACTTATTCTTACTGCTGGCTTCGGTGCTGGACATGTAAGTGCTGCTAATGCTATAAAGGACTCTATTTTAAAAGATGAGGAAAATGTAAATATAGTTATAAGAAACTTCATAGATGCAAGTGTTCCAAAGCTAAATAAACCTATGGTAAAATTCTATGAAAATAACACAAAGTATACACCAGAGCTTTATAACTGCTACTACTATCTAAAAAAATCTTTTTCATCAAAGTACGATATAGCTCATAAGGTATATACTCCAAAGTTGTCTAAGTTTATAGAAGACTTAAATCCAGATCTTATAATATCAACATTTCCTCTTGCCGCAGCATGTGTAAACAACTTCAGAAATTCTGATGAAGGATACTTTATACCAGCTGCTACAGTAATTACAGATGTTGTCGATAGTATGGAGTGGATTTTTGAAAATACAGAGCTATATTTTGTACCATCTATAGAAATAAAAAATAGATTTATGCAGAGAGGAATTTCACCAGATAAGGTTGAGGTAGTAGGAGTTCCTATAAGCAGTAAATTTAGAGTTGAAGAAAAAGAACATTTCCCAGGAAAATATAGAATAATTATTCTAGGTGGTGGTCGTGGATTATTTGATATATCTGAAGACTTTATGAGATGGATTGACGAATTTATTTCAACTGAGGAAGGAAAATCCTTAGAAGTCACTATAGTCACTGGTACAAATAAAAAGCTTTATAATAATTTAACCGAAAAAGACCCTTTACAAAATATAAAGGTTTTAGGTTATGTAAATAATATGGATGAACTTTTAAAAAGTCATGATTTAATGATGACAAAACCTGGTGGAGCAACTCTTTTTGAAGCTATATACACAAAGACTCCTCTTATGGTAAAAATACCAAGACTTGGTCAGGAAATAGAAAATGGTAAGTTTATTATAGATAAGGGAATCGGTCTTATGTACAGCGATGAAAAAGATTTAAGAGAGATGTTAAAAAATATAGCCTCTGGTAAATCTAATTCTATACTATCATTTATGAATCACAATATAGAACAATTTAGACAGACGATATATCCTGAAAATATAGCCCTTTATTTAGAAAAACTATTAGAAAAATACCAAGGTAATAAATAGACAAAAGAGACTGTTTCATGCAGTCTTTTTTTGTGTAAAAAAGGTTGTTACAAATTTGCAACAACCTTTTTAAATATTAATATATATTCTTTTTATATTTTAGATATAGCTGTTCTATATCGTTCATTTTCTTTTTCATTTCTAACTGAAGTCTTGATGCTTCTGCATATTCTTTATTATCTACAGCATTTCTAACTCTAGTAAATAAAGATTCTTTTGTAAGAGTATCCTTCATTAAATCATATTTCATATCAGATATTGATTTCCATATAACTTCATCTATTGCATCCATATTTTCTGGTGTATGAAGTTTTTTAAGAGCTCTTATTCTTGTTATATTCTGCTCTATTAATCTTGTTTTTAATTTTTTCTGCCATTTATCTATAGCTCCAACTTTAAATGACTGAATAACATCATCTGTAAATACTCCACCCTGTTTTAAGCATTTTAATTTATATGAGAATTTTTCTATATTTTTCATATTTTCAAATACTGTAGCTGGAGGATTTCCAAATCTTTTTCTTCTTTCTTCTTCACTGTAGTATTCAAATATATCGTGTTCATCTCTGTATGCTCTATCTTTTTCTAGGTAGAATCCTTCTTCACCTGGCTGTTTAGATAATTCTTTTTCTAATTCTTTTGGACCAAATCCACTTTCTGCAGCAGCTCTTATACCTTCTATCATAGCCTGATATCCTGCTGCTATAACAAGGTATTTATTTGATAATGGGTTTGGAGATCTAAGTTCAAATCTTAATGTTTTAGGGTTTCTCATATCTCTTATTAACCCTACTAGTACAGATCTGTTTCTTGAAGGCTGTTCATAAGTATGCCCTAAAGAAGTTACTATACATATAGGAGCTTCAAATCCAGGCACTAATCTATTGAATCCGTCTATTGATGATGTTACAAATGGATTTATAACTTCATAATTGTAAAGCATACCCATAAGCGCTCCATATCCTGCTATACTTAAATAATCATTTTTCATATCTACTGGAGCAAATACATTTTTTCTACTTCCATCTTTTAATAACACACTAACACCAAAATGAGTATGTCCACCATTTCCTGCAACACCGTCTATTGGTTTAGCTTTAAATGTAACTTCTAGCCCATGAGCAGTAAATACATCTTCTACGACATCTCTAACTAATAGCTCGTTGTCAGCTGCCTGTAGTGGTGTAGAGAATTTCCATGATATTTCTAGCTGTTCCATAGCGTGATTAGTCTTACCTTCTATACTTATAGAACTTGGTATCCCACCAACTTCTTTATGAGCCATTTCTGGGTCTATTCCCATTTTTCCAAGTATTATTAGCGATTCTTCTAGACAAGTTCTTATAACGCCGTGAGTTCTTTTCCAGTACTGTTCTTTTAAACTCTGAGATACATATAGTTTTTCAAGGTCTGCTTTATCTTCAGGTGTATTTACCCAGAATTCAAGCTCTGTTGCTGCAGTAAGACCAACTTCCTCTATATCATCAGCTGAATCTATTCCTAAGTTTTCTAGAACTTTTGGATAAGTTCTGAATATATCCATTAAAGATTCTTTAAAATATTTGTCCGCTTTCTGAAGTATACCTCTTGAGCAAACTTTTTTGTTATCATGTATTAAGAATGCCGGTATTTTTAATGTACCTACTGGTAATCCAGTTTTATCATCTATAAATTCCATATTGTAATCTACATACCATCTACAATCTCTGTCTGGCATAAGATCGACTTTTGCATTATTTAAAGTAGCTATATTGTAAAGCTCAACACTTGACCCATCAGTCTGCACTGCTGAAGCTAAGAAATCATCTATATCATCAAGTAGAAATTTAACTGGTATTTTTTCATCAGTTGCATTTCCCCCAAGGTCTACTCCCATTAATGATACAAATTTTATATTAGGATTTTCCTCAAGTATTCTTTTGATATCTTCTTTTGTATGCTCGTCTTTTTCTATTGTATATAGTAGTTCTTTTTCCATAGTATGTCCTCTTTTCTTTAAAGTGTTTTTTATGGTTTTCTGTACTTTTTTTATTTTGATAAAAAAAATATTCGTATTTTTTATTTTCTTATTATATACCATATGAAGATTCTCTGCAAATATTTTTTGACAATTCAACGTTTTCACACAATATTTTTTTTCGATAAATATAGTCTATTTTTTTATTTCCAATACAAATATTTTATTGATTTACTGATTTCGTTTTTTGTATTATACTATTTATATTAATTTCATTATTTTATGGAGGTTATGATGGAATATATAGTATTTGACCTAGAGTTTAATCAGGGCTTTAATAAAAAGACTAATAAGACTTTTTCTGATAATGCATGCCCATTTGAAATTATTCAGCTAGGTGCTGTCAAATTAGATAGTAATTTTAATATAATTGCAGCCTTTGATACTTTTATAAAGCCTTGTCTTTATACATCTATGCATCCTTATGTGGCTAAAATTACGGGAATAAGTATGGAGGATTTAGAAAATGCTCCTACCTTTAAAGAGGCCTTTAAAAAATTTACGGAATTTGTATCAAGTGACGACCCAATATTTTGCGTATGGGGAAAAAGTGATTTAAGAGAGCTTTATAGAAATATAAAATACCACAATCTTCCAGATTTATCTCTTCCAAAATCATACATAGATGTGCAGTACTATGCATCTGATTTTATAAATCACACAACTGCTCAGTCTATAGGCCTTGAAAATGCTGTAATTGCCCTTAATCTTGAGGATACTGTCGCATACCACAATGCTTTAAACGATGCTTATTATACAGCTAAGGTTTTTGCATCTATTAATCCTAAAGCTATCAAACCTAATATATACATATATACAAATTTGTCAGATAGCTCATCTTTTGGCTTAGATCCACTAGATGAGGATATTTTTCTAAAAGAATGTGATGATTTTTCCAAAGTATTAAATAGAAATCTATCTAAAGATGAGAAGAAAATTCTTAGTATGGTGCAATTTATTAAAAACAATATAAGCGATGAAGAGATATTGAGAAGACGTAATTTAAAGAAAAGATTAAAAAGACACAAAAAAAGAGACAGGTAATCAAGACCTATCTCTTTTTTATTTTATTTCGTTTTATCGTTCGTTATATGACGTACATTTATTCTATAACTAATTCTACTGGACAATGATCAGATCCTAGTACTTCATTATGTATTTTTGCACTTACTAATCTATCTTTCATGCTTTCTGATGTACAGAAGTAGTCAATACGCCATCCTGCGTTGTTCTTTCTTGCATTAAATCTATAAGACCACCAAGAATACATTCCTTCAGCATCTGGATAGAAATATCTAAACGTATCTATAAATCCACTTTCTAAGAACTCAGTAAATTTATTTCTTTCTTCATCTGTAAATCCAGCATTTTTTCTATTAGTTTTAGGATTTTTTAAGTCTATTTCTTTGTGTGCTACGTTTAAATCACCACACATAACTACTGGCTTTTTAGAATCTAGATTTTTTAGATATGCTCTAAAGTCATCTTCCCATCTCATTCTATACTCTAATCTTTTTAACTCGGTCTGAGAATTAGGAGTGTACACTGTTACAAAATAGAAGTCTTCAAACTCTAATGTTATTACTCTACCTTCGTGGTCGTGTTCATCTATTCCTATTCCATAAGCTACTGATAGAGGTTTTTTCTTAGTAAATATCGCAGTACCAGAATAACCCTTCTTATCTGCATAGTTCCAATAAGACTCATATCCTTCTGGATTTAAATCTATCTGTCCTTCCTGCAGCTTAGTTTCCTGTAAGCAGAATATATCTGCATCTACTTCATTAAAAAAGTCCATAAATCCTTTTGTTACACAGGCTCTAAGACCATTTACATTCCATGATATAAATTTCATTACTTCTCTCCAATCAATTTTATTCTTCTTCAATCCTCATTTGTTTTGCTATATCTTCTGGTGGATAAGAGCTTACATACATACCTGTGCTCAATTCAAAACCACCATAATTAAATTTTCTAGGGAATATGTGTATATGTAAGTTAAAATATTCCTTAGTTTCTATTCCATTAGGATGTGAGTGTACCCATATATTGAAAGGCATTATACCAAACATTTTTTTATAATTGGCAAAAATACCCTTAAAAGCATATGATAATTCATCTATATCTAAAGAATCCAAGTCCTCAAATTTGACACCTTTGTTAAAAATTATTCTAACTTCACTTGGGTTCTTACTAGCAGAAGGTATTATAGCTATAAATCTTGTTCCAGAATAAACAAGTCTTTTTTTATATTCTTTTTCTTCTTTTATAATATCTTCATATAGATTTGTATTTTCCCATCCATAATAATCATGTGCTATTAACAATTCCTTATGTATTTCTGTAGGTATAATTGATAAAGCTGTTATCTGGGAATGAGGATGCATTAAGGATGCACCAGATTTTCTCAAAAAGTTTTTAAATAAATTTACATATTCTATGCCTTTTTGATTCATTAAATATTTATACCTACTTACATATAATTTAAACATTGTTTTGAATTCTTCTTCAGACATATTGAAAAAGTTGGCATTGTGTCTATAACTTTCTATTATTACCTCGTGAACTCCAAACACCTCATCTGAATTCATATCAACTATTGGATATTTATTTTTAATCGCTTTTGCAACCCATTTTCCATCTATAAACATTTCCTCAGTTGAATCATCAGTTTGATGCTCATTTCCTCTACAGAAAGGACAGTTTTCTTCATATTCTTTTATTATATCATCCTCATCCATAGGCATGTTTTTTTTGACATTATCTAGAGGTCTAGATGCTCTTTCTCTTGCAAATATTATAATATCATTATTTGTAGGATCAACTCTTAGTTCTTTCTTCAAGTCGGCACCTCCTAGCACAATTCTTTTTTAAAATAAAATTTATAAATTCAATTTTTCTTTTATGTAATTTATTAGTTTTATTATATCAGATTTTTATAAAAATTTGTCTTTTCTATGTGAAAAAGTCATATAAAAAGTTTTGTTTTCTGAAAATTAGTTATTTTTTTGTTAATTATATATTTGTTAATAAATTTTGAATAAATAGGGTGTTTTTTTCAATTGTATATGTTATTATGTAAAAGGAAAAGCTTTTTAAAAAGCTACACAATATTTAATATATCTTTAATTATATTGCACATTATTAATTTTAAGTTGAAATAATGTGTCATAGAGATTATTTTAGGGGGTACTTATAAATGAATAATTTTTCAAACAGAGTTACTGCTATGCAGGCATCACCAATAAGAAAGCTAGTTCCTTTTGCAACAGCTGCAAAAGCTGATGGTGTTAAAGTTTATCACCTTAATATAGGACAGCCAGACATAAAAACTCCAAGAGGATTCTTCGATGCAGTTAAAAACTTCGACAATGAAGTATTAGAATATGCTGTATCTCAGGGTATACCAGAACTTATAGAAGCTCTTCAGGATTACTACAAAACTTACGATATGCACTTTGACAAAGACGAACTTCTTATAACTAATGGTGGATCTGAAGCATTATTATTCGCTATGATGGCTACTTGCGATCCAGGAGACAAACTTTTAATACCAGAACCATTCTACACTAACTACAATGGATTTGGACAGTGTGTAAACGTTGGAGTTGCTCCAATAACAACTAAAGCAGAAAACGGATTCCACTTACCATCTAAAGAAGAAATACTTTCTAAAATAGATGATAAAGTTAAAGCAATACTTCTTTCAAACCCAGGTAACCCAACTGGTGCTATATACAGCAAAGAAGAATTAGAAATGATAGCTGAAATAGCTATAGAAAAAGATTTATGGATAATATCTGATGAAGTTTACAGAGAATTCGTATATGATGGATTAGAATATACAAGCTTTGGTAACTTAAAACAGGTTGAAGACAGAGTTATAATAATAGATTCAGTTTCTAAGAGATATAGTGCTTGTGGTGCAAGAATAGGATCTATAGCATCTAAAAACAAAGAACTTATAGCTCAGATAATGAAACTTTGCCAGGGAAGACTTTGTGTTCCAACATTAGAACAGATAGGTGCAGTTGAACTTTACAAAACTCCAGTATCTTACTTCAAAGAAGTTAACGATGAATACAGAAAAAGAAGAGATGTTCTTTATTCTGAATTAATGAAAGTTGATGGAGTTATATGTGAAAAACCAACTGGTGCATTCTACATAGTTGCTAAACTTCCAGTAGACAACGCAGAAGATTTCGTTAAATGGATGCTTACTGACTTCAGAGTTGACAATGAAACAGTAATGGCTACTCCAGCAGAAGGATTCTACGCTACTCCAGGACTAGGAAGAGACGAAATAAGACTTGCTTACATCTTAAAAGAAGAAGATTTAAGAAAAGCAGCTAAAATACTTAAAGAAGGTCTTGAAGCTTACGTTAAATTAAACAAATAATAAAATTTAATATATTTAAAAGAAGGATATTTATTATCCTTCTTTTTTTATGATTTCTTTAGATTTAATTTATTACGTCTTACTTGTTAAGTTTGTTTTGTTGTGATATTATATTTTAGGTGTAGCATTGTTTAAATTTTTGCTACAAATACACTTAAATTTGAATTTTAGGAGGTAACAATTTTGATAGAAATTCTTAAAGCCGTCCTACTTGGGATTGTTCAGGGTATAACTGAATGGCTTCCTGTAAGTAGTACTGGACACATGATACTTGTTGATGAATTTGTAAAGCTTAATTTTTCACCGACATTTATAAGTACATTCCTTGTAGTTATACAGTTTGGTTCAATTTTAGCAGTTTTACTAATATTCTTCAAAAAATTAAATCCTTTCGACTCTAGCAAGAGCAAGGTTGAAAAGAAAGAAACTCTAAGCCTATGGGCAAAGGTAATCGTAGCAGTTATACCATCAGGTATAATAGGGATTTTATTTGAGGAAGATATAGACCGTCTATTCTTCAATTCCACTACTGTTGCACTAGCTCTTATAATCTACGGGGTTATAATGATAGTTATAGAAAACAGAAATAAGAAACCAGCTGTTTCAGACTTCTCTCAGGTTTCTTTTAAGTTAGCTTTAGGAATAGGTCTATTCCAGTGTCTAGCACTTATACCAGGTACATCTAGATCTGGTTCAACAATAATAGGTGCAACTCTACTTGGAGCATCTAGATACGTTGCTGCAGAATTCTCATTCTTCCTAGCAATACCTACAATGCTTGGTGCTAGTTTATTAAAACTATTAAAAGCAGGATTTGTATTCTCAGGATTCGAATGGTTAGTATTAGGTGTTGGATCTGTTGTTGCATTTGTAGTTTCTGTTATAGTTATAAAATTCTTTATGGATTACATCAAAAAACACGACTTCAAAGCTTTCGGATACTATAGAATAGTTCTTGGTATAATCGTTCTACTATACTTCGGACTTGTTAAATAATAATAAACATAAAAATAAAGGGACTTTTATTTTGACAATAATATCGTCATTATAAAGTCCCTTTTCTTTTACATATTTATTATCTTTTCACTTTCGACAGTATCATTTATCACTTTGATAATATCGCTTGTATCTTCGCTAAATGTAGTTACAAAGCTTACATAATCTGTAGCTCTGTTCACAGCATGATATACCTTGTTTATATCTCCTGCAAAGTCATTTACCTGATAATCCTGACTAATGTCTGCTATCTTCTGATTATAAAGCATTTCTAATTCACATATTATAACAGCCTTAAACTCTAAGCTCTTTACAGTATATATATTTGATATTGTTACACCATTTTTTCTACTCAGACTTGTAAGATTTTCATCAGACACTATAACCTCTATTCCAGCATCGTCTAACGCTTTTTTAATCATATACTGGAAGTAGATTGTTTTTCCATTTTTCAATCTCTTTTTATTGAACGGATATATTATAGCTATATCAGAATAATCCAAACCTTTTTTATTTACAAAGTACTCTATTTCCCAAATAACTGAGCTTATCTGGTCATCTAAGTCGCTCACCTTGATAAGTGCTACCTGATTCTTTCCAAGCTCTCTAACTGGCTCTGATTCCAAGAATACATTTCTCTTAATATCCGGTCTTATCTCCTTATAATAATTATCCGTATTCTGTCCAAGCTTATTAGAAAAATCTACAAGACTTCCTGTCTGTCTATAATTTTTCTTTAAATCTACAATTTTATCTATATGTATATTTTCGTATTTATTTTTGAATATATTCATATTATTTGTAAGATTTGTAGCTTTACAGTTAAATATATTGAAAATATGTTTTGTTTTGTATAAGAATTCTTCTAAGAATTTTATCTGATCTTCGCTGAAGTTTTCAGCCTCGTCTATAAAAATACCTTTAAACATTCTTTTATTTTTTATAACATTTTTTGCCTGTTTTATCAGATTTTCAAATGTTTTTTCGTAATCTTTTTTTAGCATTCCATAATCAAATACTAGATTATACATTCTAGCTAACTTAAATACAAATGAGCTAAATGTATGAACTTCTAGATTTGATACATCATTGCAAAGTACCTCTAGTTTCTCTCTTAAGTCACTACTAGACTGTTTATTTTCCGTTATTATAAGGAATTTATGGTGTGGGTATATCTTTGATAGCTTTATAGCTCTACTAAGCATTAGAGCCGTTTTTCCTGTCCCTGACGCACCATTGTAAAGAGTTGTTCCATAATGTATTGAATCAGCCTCTACAATCTGGCTATTTTCCATAACAGCTGCTGTATACTCATATTCATTACTAAAGAAAGAAATCTTTTTAAAATCCTTATTGAGATGCAGTTTGCTATCTAAAATGTAATATTCAGAGCAAACATCAAATAGGAATAAGTTTAAAATTATCTCATCATTTTCGTCCTTCATATAATCATCTAAAGATTTTTCATCGTTCATAAGCGCTTCAAATCCTTCTTTGTCGATTATATTATTCTTTACAAAGTCACCGTACTCATATACATCGTCTATGCTTACATAAGGCATTACAAACATATAGTCGTATGATATCTGATTGTGATTTTGCTGCATTTTTATTTTTAATAAGTCGTATTCTTCGCTCATTATCTCTAAAAGTTCTTCATCCAATATAGAGAATAACTCATCAGTAGTATTCATAAACTTAAGAAATAAAACTTTATTATCTTTTATGTAAAGCATGTCAGTATTTACACCTTTAAAAGGTATAACTTTAGGAATTATTTTTCCCTCGTTTTTTATCTTTTCATAAAATGTTTTTTCTATTTCTTTAAGCTTCAGGGCCTCTAATTGCGAATTAATATTTTCGTAATAGTTCATTAAATCTCCCCCCTTATATTCTCTATTATATATTTAAACATATGTATCTCTATTCCCTTTTTTTATAGCTATTAAATTTATATTTTATACATAAAAAGCTATCTCATACGAGATAGCTTTTTAATTCATTATTTTGCATATTCTATTGCTCTAGTTTCTCTTATTATGCTTACTTTTATCTGGCCTGGATATTCAAGTCCTTCTTCTATCTTCTTAGTCATATCCCTAGCTAATAGATGTAATTCTTCATCGCTAACTTCTTCTGGTTTTACCATTATTCTTATTTCTCTACCAGCCTGTATTGCAAATGATTTTTCTACACCTTCATAAGAATTGGCTATCTCTTCAAGTTTTTCAAGTCTCTTAATGTATGCTTCTAGAGTTTCACGTCTAGCACCAGGTCTAGCTGCTGATATAGCATCTGCAGCTGTAACTAATACAGCTTCTACAGTCTGTGGTTCGTAATCTCCGTGGTGAGTTGACATAGCATGTATAACTTCTTTAGATTCTTTGTATCTTCTTAATAAGTCCATACCTATTTCAACATGAGTACCTTCCATTTCATGGTCAACAGATTTACCTATGTCATGAAGAAGACCGGCTCTCTTAGCTAATTTAACGTCTACACCTAATTCAGATGCCATTATACCAGCTATATGAGCAACTTCTATAGAATGTTTAAGAACATTCTGGCCATAACTAGTTCTGTAGTTTAATCTACCAAGAAGTTTTATAAGTTCTGGATGAAGTCCATGTACACCTGTTTCAAATGCTGCCTGTTCTCCATATTCTTTTATTATATTATCAACTTCTTTTCTAGCTTTTTCTACCATTTCTTCTATTCTTGCTGGATGTATTCTACCATCTGCTATAAGTTTTTCAAGAGCTATTCTAGCTATTTCTCTTCTTATAGGGTCAAATCCAGAAAGTATAACTGCTTCAGGAGTATCATCTATTATTAGATCTATTCCTGTTAATGTTTCAAGTGTTCTTATGTTTCTACCTTCTCTACCGATTATTCTTCCTTTCATTTCGTCATTTGGAAGATTTACAACTGTAACAGTTGTTTCGGCAACGTGATCTGCTGCACATTTCTGTATAGCATATCCTATTATTTCTCTTGCTTTCTTTTCTGCTTCGTCTTTTGCCTGAGATTCTACTTCTTTTATCATTATAGACATCTCACGTCTAACATCTCTTTCAGCATTTGTAAGTATGATTTCTTTAGCTTTTTCTGAGCTTATTCCTGAAATACTTTCAAGTTTTTCAAGCTGTTTGTGCTTTATAATTTCTACTTCTTCCTCTTTTTTGTCTAATGCTTTTACTTTGTCTCTAAGATTTGCTTCTTTTGACTCAAGTTCAGATGTTTTTTTATCAAGGTTTTCTTCTTTCTGTAAAACTCTTCTTTCGTACTTCTGTACTTCATTTCTTCTTTCTCTGTTTTCTTTTTCTGCTTCTGTACGCAATTTGTGAATTTCTTCTTTAGCTTCTAATAGTTTTTCTTTTCTTACTGTTTCAGTATCATGGTTTGCTTTATCTATAATTTCTTTAGCTCTAGTTTCGGCCTGACCTACTTTAGCTTCAGATATATTTCTTCTAACAAAATAACCTACTATTATTCCGACTATTGCGCAACCTAACGCCACTAATATCTTATCTATGACATCCACCTCCTCTTTAGTATTCAGAACTACCATAAAAAACAGTAGTTTTCAGGATTCCTCCCTTAATTTTTTCATTTTCCATTTTCATATTAACTCTCATATTCTAGTATCTTAAACTTTTTAAAGAATCTATTATTTTATTGGATATAGTTAAGTTTGGATAAAATACCCTCTTTTAATTTTATAATGTTTTCATAAGCATGTCAAGATTGTGTGATTAGAATACATTCAATATATTCACTATTTTTTCACAAAATTTTCAATTATTTTTTCTTACATACAAATTTATACCAAAAAAAGAGAGCTATTAAACAGCTCTCTCGTATATTTTTGACTTAATTTTTATTATTTTGCAGGATTTTCTTCTTTAACTGCTTTTGTATCTTTTTTAGCATCAGCTTTTACTTCTTCCACTTCATCGTCTTCTGGAGAAGTTCCATCTAAATGATAATAATGTCTTACCTTAGCTTCTATTTCGTTAGTTAAATCCATATTGTCTTCAAGGAATTTTTTAACATTTTCTCTACCCTGACCTAGTTTAACATCTTGGTAGTTGTACCAAGAACCAGATTTTTTAACTACATCTATATCAGCTGCTATATCTAGTAAGTCACCTATTTTAGATATACCCTGTCCATACATTATATCGAATTCTGCCTGTTTGAATGGTGGTGCAACTTTATTTTTAACAACTTTTACTCTTGTTCTACTTCCTAAAACTTTATCTCCCTGTTTTATAGTGTCTATTTTTCTAACATCTAATCTTACAGAAGAGTAGAATTTAAGTGCACGTCCACCAGTAGTTGTTTCTGGGTTACCAAACATTATACCAACTTTTTCTCTTAACTGGTTGATGAATATTGCAACACAGTTAGATTTCTTTATTGAACCTGTTAATTTTCTAAGAGCCTGAGACATAAGTCTTGCCTGAAGACCAACATGAGAATCCCCCATATCACCTTCTATTTCGGCTTTAGGAACTAATGCAGCAACAGAGTCGACTACTATTATGTCTATAGCACCACTTCTTATAAGAGCCTCTGCTATTTCTAGAGCCTGTTCTCCTGTGTCTGGCTGAGATATTATAAGATTTTCTACGTCTACACCTAATGCTTTAGCGTATACTGGATCTAATGCGTGTTCTGCATCTATGAATGCTGCTATTCCTCCATTTTTCTGTGCTTCTGCTACACAGTGAAGTGCAACTGTAGTTTTACCAGAAGATTCTGGTCCATATATCTCAACTATTCTTCCTTTTGGAAGACCACCTATACCGATTGCTATATCTAATCCTATAGAACCAGTAGATATTGTATCTATTTCTAGAGAAGTAGCTTCTCCTAATCTCATTACTGAACCTTTACCAAAGTCTTTTTCTATTTTACCCAATGCTTCGTTAAGGGCTTTTAATTTTTCCTGATCTACACTCATCACGATTCTCCTCTCAATTTATATATCAAACATTTGTTCTATCTTTTTCATATACTTATTATATCGTATAAAAACACACTCGTCAATAAATAAGATTCGTTAAAAAATTTTTATTTTTAAAACGATACAAAATATATAAATTATCCTTCTATTTTATTTATTGACATATAAATTAAAATTTAAACAAAATTTTTATAAAAAAAGAACTATTACAAAATTGTAATAGCCCTTTCAATCAATTTTAAATTATTTTGAATTCATAAATACGTGTCTGTTTCCGTATAAGTATTCCCATCCTGAGTAAAGTGTTAGAAGTGTAGCTATTATTAATAAAATATTTCCAACCATTAAGATTGTAAGATTTTCTAAATGTGCTCCAAATAGTAATAAAACTATTGAAACCATCTGAGTAGCTGTCTTCCATTTACCACTCTTACCTGCAGCTATAACAGTACCGTCTGCAGCTGCTATTGCTCTAAGAATACTAACAGATAACTCTCTAGCAACTATTATAATAACCATCCAACCAGCAGCTAAATCAGCTTCTATCATACATATTAGTGTAGATATAACTAATAATTTATCTGCTAATGGGTCCATAAATTTTCCAAAGTCAGTAACTAGATTATATTTTCTAGCTATTTTACCGTCCAGCATGTCTGTAAGTGATGCAACTATAAATATTATACAAGCTATTAAAAACTTAGCTGGTATATCCATCATCATAACAATTACTAGAATTGGTATAAGAAATACTCTGAATAAAGTTAATTTATTCGGCAAGTTCATCTACAACATCTCCTATCAAATCATATTCCATAGCTTCTGTTATATAAACATTTACGAAGCTACCTATTTCTAATTCTTCGTCTGAATTAACATATACAACACTATCTATTTCTTCAGCATCTCCCTGAGTTCTACCAACGTATACACCATCTTCAGCCTCTTCTTCTATAAGAACTTCAAATACTTTATCTTCTCTTTTCTGATTTATTTCCTCAGATATTGCCTGCTGAACCATCATGACTCTATCTCTTCTTTCTTCTTTGATTTCTTCGTCCATGTGTCCATCCATTCTATCTGCAGGAGTATCTTCTTCTCTTGAATACGCAAATGCACCAAGTCTATCAAATTTTATTTCCTTCATAAAGTCGATTAATTCTTCTAAATCTTCCTCTGTTTCTCCTGGGAAACCAACTATAACAGTAGTTCTTATAATAGCATCAGGTATTTTACTTCTTATCATTTCAACTTTAGATCTTATATCTTCTTTTGATGTTCTTCTGTTCATTCTTTTTAATACTCTGTTGCTTGCATGCTGTATTGGCATATCGAAGTAGCTACAGATATTGTCGTGAGCAGCTATTACATCTATTAATTTTTCAGTTATTGATTCTGGGTAAGAGTACATTATTCTTATCCATTTTATACCTTCTATACCTGCTAATTCTTCTAATAACTCAGCAAGTTTAGCTTCTCCGTATAAATCCTCACCGTATCTAGTAGTATCCTGAGCTATTACAACTAACTCTTTTACTCCTTCTGCAGCAAGAGTTTTAGCTTCTTCTACTATATCTTCTATTTTTCTACTTCTGTATTTTCCTCTTAATTTAGGTATTATACAGTATGTACAGTGGTTAGAACATCCTTCACCTATTTTTAAATAAGCCATATGTTCTGGAGTAGATACATATCTAGGAAGAGTTTCATCAAATGCAAATTCTATATTTCCTATTTCTGTTACATTTTTTTCGCTTTCTAATCTATCTATTATTTCAGATATATTCATAAAGTTACCAGTTCCAACTATTGCGTCTATTTCTGGTATTTCTTCTAATAATTCATCTGCATATCTCTGTGCTAGACATCCAGTAACTATTAGATATTTAAGTTTTCCAACTTCTTTTAACTGAGATAATTCAACTATTGTATCTATTGATTCCTGTTTTGCATCTCTTATAAATCCACAAGTATTAACGATTATTATATCTGCTTCGGCGAATTCTTCTACAAATTCGTACCCTTTTTCTTTTAAGATCCCTGTCATTATCTCTGCATCCATTAAGTTCTTTGAACATCCTAGGGATTCAAGTGCTATTTTTAACATTTATTCTCCTTTCAATTTTAAAATTAAGGTGGAATAATATCCACCTTAATCATAATTTATATTATTTTTTCATTTCGTCTAACTGTTCTTTAGATATAAGGACTTTTCTAGGTCTACTTCCTTCATTCTGACCTACTATTCCTCTTTCTTCCATTGCATCTATCATTCTCGCTGCTCTGTTAAATCCTATTTTGAATTTTCTCTGTAGCATTGAAGAAGATGCCTGTCCATTATTTACAACGAATTCGATTGCTTCTGGAAGTAATTCATCTTCGTCGTCGTGTTCCATATTTTTCACAGCTGATATTGTTTCTATTATATCTTCTTCATATTTAACTTCCTCGTCTTTAAACTGTCCTTTGACATATTCTATTACGTTTTCTAGTTCTGAATCAGATATAAATGCTCCCTGAAGTCTTTCTGGTTTGGCTGCTCCTAGTGGATAGAATAGCATATCTCCTTTTCCAAGAAGTTTTTCTGCTCCTCCCATATCAAGTATTGTTCTTGAGTCTGTCTGAGAAGATACGGCAAATGCTATTCTTGAAGGGATATTAGCTTTTATTACACCTGTGATTACGTCTACAGAAGGTCTTTGTGTTGCTATAACAAGGTGCATACCTGCTGCTCTGGCTTTCTGAGCTAATCTACATATATAATCCTCTACTTCTTTAGCACAAGTCATCATAAGGTCAGCTAACTCGTCTATTACTATAACTATGCTAGGCATTTTTTCTTCTGCCTTTTCATTATAGCTTTTTATATCTCTAACACCTGTATCGCTAAATGCTTTATATCTTCTATTCATTTCGCTAACAGCCCAATTTAGCGCATTTGCTGCTTTTGAAGGATCTGTTACAACTGGTATTAGAAGGTGTGGTATACCATTGTAATTAGAAAGTTCTACTACTTTAGGGTCAATTAAAAGTAATTTAACTTCATCTGGTTTTGCTTTGAATAATATACTGTTTATAAGTGTATTTACGCACACACTCTTACCAGAACCAGTTGAACCAGCGATTAAAAGATGTGGCATCTTAGCTATATCACTTACAAATATTTTACCAGAAACGTCTTTTCCTAGACCCATAGCAAGAGGAGATTTAAAGTCTTTAAATTCCTTGCTTTCTACTATTTCTCTTATTCCAACCATCTGAGTTTCTTCATTTGGAACTTCTATACCTATAGCATTTTTACCTGGTATAGGAGCTTCTATTCTTATACTTCTAGCTGCTAAACTAAGTGCTATATCGTCAGTCAAATTAACTATTTTACTAACTTTTACACCTGGTTTTGGCTGAACTTCGTATCTAGTTATAGTAGGACCTACTGTAACCTGACTTATTGTAGCCTCTACTCCAAAATCAGAAAGAGTTTTTTCTAGTAAACCAGCATTTTTTATAACTGATTTCTTTACATTTTCATTTGATTTTTTATTTACTTTATTTAAAAGAGTCACTGGTGGAATCTTATAATTTTTATACTTTTCATTTTCTTCTACTGCATCAAAAGGCATAGTAGATTCCATTGTTTTAGGACTAACTGCAGAAGTTGTATTAACAGTTTCTTCTTCAAACATATTATTATATGCTTTTACGTCGTTGTTAGAGTTTGAAGAAGAATTATTTCTACTAAATATCTCATCCTCAGGTGCTCTTTCCTGGCTCTGTAATTCTTTTAATACATCAAGTTCAGACATAGTCTGAGTTCCTTCAAGTATTTCTAGATAATCGTCTTCTGCTTTATTGAATCCAACAATTTTTATAGTCTTGTCGTCGTTAAATTCTTCTTCCTCAGGTTCATCTTCTGCTTTATTGAACTTATTCTTCAAGTTTCCAAATACGCCTTTTTTCTCTTCTTTTTCATCTCTTGCAATCATAGTTTTGTCGTCCATTTCATCGACTTCATCAGTTACTAGATTTATTGCAGAGTCTTTCATTTTGCTAATTCTTTCTCGTATAGAAAGTCCACTGTTTTTAGTTGCTTTGAATCTTTTGAACATATCGCTAACAGAAACATTACATATATAAACTATACTTATAATTAATGCAAATATAGCTACTAACCACGCACCTACTGTACCGAATATTTTACATAAATAATATACGATAACAGTTGATATTAGTCCGCATCCATTTCCTGTTACTCCCTGATGCATAATTTCAGTCATCATACTCTGTTCAAATGGGCTACTTACAACTATGCTATTTGCGTGAAGTAGTCCATAGAATACAAACACAAATAGTATTATTACATAATAAACCTTTGTTTTTCTAAATCTATAGATATATTCATTTCCATCCATAAATCCTAGGACACCTGTCATTATAAGGAGAATTGGTATAAATATTGATAATCCTCCAAATAATCCTTTAAACATATTCTGTATGAACTGAGGTACCCAGCCCATAGAATTAGAGTTTAAGCTGTATAATAGGAATATACCTAAAAATATAGTTATAAGATTATGATATTCTGAGTTAAATCTTATCTTTTGTTTCTTTTTTCTTTTTTTCTTGTTTTTCAAACTCGCCAAAAATATCACTCCTTTTCCTTTCTAAAATTATAATATTTAACATTTTCAAAGTAAATTATCAAAATCAACATTATATTATTATATCACATATATGACATTTTCAACAAATTTAGATATTAAACTAACAACAGAATTTGCTGTGTATAGCATGAACTGCTTTTTCCATATCATTTTCGTCAACTAGGCAAGATATTGTCATGCTAGAGTCAGATGTCTGTAATAGTGGTATTTCAGCCTCTTTAAGACCTCTTGCAACTTTAGACATTACTCCAGGTATTCCTGTCATAGATGATCCTATAAGAGTTACCTTCGCACAATTTGTTTTTATTTCGTAATTAACACCATTATCTTTTAATATTTTTTCTAGTAAATCTTTATCTTTTTCGTCTATTACAAATGCTTTTTCTCCTATAAAGAAGTTTATCATATCCATACTTATATTTTTTTCTTCCATTTCAGATAATATATCTGTAAAAGTTCCGTTGTCTTTTATCTTTATCTGTACTATATCTCTTTTATTAGCTACAGCAAATCTTTCTTCTTTACAGCAACATTCAAATCCATCGTTTTCTATATTTTTTACTGAGCAAATTTTTGTTCCTTCATAGCTTGGATTTAATGTGTTTTTTATAGCTAGAGTTATATTTCCATCTTTTGCTATCTGAACAGCTCTTGGATGTATTACTTTAGCTCCTTTGTCAGCCATCTGGAATACTTCTTCGTAATCAATGTAATCAAGCACCTTTGCATCTGGCTCAACTCTTGGGTCAGCAGTCATTATTCCGTCTACGTCTGTATATATTTCCACGTATTTACACCCTAAAGCTTTTCCAAGTGCAACAGCAGAAGTATCTGAACCACCTCTTCCAAGTGTGTTTATATCTCCTCTATCGTCTCCACCTTGGAATCCAGCTACAACTACAACTTTACCATCTTCAAGCTCTCTTTTTATTCTACTCGGATCTATGTCTTTTATCTTTGCATCTGAATAAACACCATTTGTCATCATACCTGCCTGGCTACCTGTAAATGCAACGGCCTCTACTCCATTAGCAGTAAGCATGCTCGCCATAAGTGTAGAAGAAATTATTTCTCCACAAGACATAAGCATGTCTTTTTCTCTATCAGTAGGGTTATTTGTAACCTGTTCTAAAAGACCTAATAGAGTATCTGTTGCATATGGATCTCCTTTTCTACCCATAGCAGATACAACTATCACTACATCATTTCCTGTTTCTTTAGTTTTTTTAACTATTTCACATACTTCAGCCATTTTTTCAAAATTAGCTACTGAAGTTCCTCCAAATTTCTGAACTATTATACTCATCTTAACCTCCTAAAATATGAGTTTCTACAACTCAATTTCACTTACGCCTTTTCCAACAACACATACGCCCATTTTATCTATATCTAGTACATCTTTTATTACCCTATTTATATCCTCCATAGTTATAGAGTTTAATCCTTCTATAACATCTTCTAATGTTTCAACCTTTCCAGTTATAAGCATATACTTTCCTATAGCACTCATTCTACTCTCAGTGCTTTCCATTCCAAGCATAAACTCACCTTTTAGCTGCTCCTTAGAATTTTTTAATTCTTCCTCAGTTATTCCTTTTTCATTAAGAGATACAATCTCTTCTTTTATTAATCTATATACGTCCTCTAGATTTTCTGTACTCATACTAGCATATATTCCAAGCTCTCCCTTATCCCGGTAGAACTCTTGCTCTGAATAGATAGAATACACAAGGCCTTCATCTTCTCTAATTCTCTGGAATAATCTAGAAGTAGAGCTTCCTCCAAGTACATTGTTTATAATATCTATCGTATATACATCATTTGAGCTAGAGCCTATATTTTCACACTCAAAACAAATAGCTAGATTTGTCTGCTCATAATCTCTATCCTTCTTAACAACACAAGGATTGAATATCTCATCTTGTAGATTATAATCAGGCTTTTTCCCATTCCAATTTGCAAACTTATCTTCTATAAGTTTGACAGTTTCGTCAAAATCAAAGTTTCCACATATTGAAAGAACTGCATTTTCTGGAACATAGAATTTTTCAAAGTAATTTAAAATAGCTTCTTTATTCATACTCTTAATAGATTCTTTGCTACCAAGTATGTTCTTTCCTATACCTTTATTATCATAGACTTTTTCAAGTAGTATGTCATATGTTAAATCCTCTGGGGAATCCTCGTACATTTTTAATTCCTCTGTTATTACACTCTTTTCTCTTTCGATATCTTTTTCATCGAATTTAGAATTTAATATCATATCAGAGAGAATATCTATACCTATATTCAAATGTTCATCAAGGAGTCTTACATAATAACATGTACATTCTCTACCTGTAAAAGCATTGATTACACCGCCTAGATTTTCGATTTCTGCAACCAACTGTTTTGATGTTCTGTTTTTAGTTCCTTTAAACATCATATGCTCTATAAAGTGAGATACACCATCTATATAATTTTCTTCTGTTTTTATTCCTGCTCTAAACCATATCCCCATAGATATCGATTTAAAGTAAGGAATTTCCTCGGCTATAATTGTAAGCCCATTTTTTAATTTTTTCGTTTTGTACATAACTCCTCCAAAAACATTTATTCTTTACTCCATTATACTATTATAATTTACATAGAATATATTATCAACTTCTAATAATTGAAAAAGAATTTGACAACTACAACTGTTATTTTATTTTTATTTTTTCTGCACATCTATTTAAATAACAAAAAAAGAGATGCCTCAAAATTTTTCGGCATCTCTTGATTATTCATTTATTATAATAGAACTTTTCTAGAAAGGTTTATTCTTCCTTTTTCGTCTATTTCAGTTACTTTAACGTCTAATTCATCGCCTATGCTTAGAACATCTTCTACATTGTTTACTCTTTCTTTAGATATCTGAGAAACGTGAAGAAGTCCTTCTTTACCTGGAAGTATTTCCATGAAAGCACCAAAGTTCATTATTCTAGTTACTTTACCTCTGTATACTTTACCAACTTCTGCTTCAGCAACTATATTTCCGATAAGTTCTTTAGCTCTTTCTATCATAGCTTTGTCAGTACCAGCTATGAATACTTCACCAGTCTGTTCGATGTCTATTTTAACACCAGTTTCGTCTATTATCTTAGTTATAACTTTTCCACCAGGTCCTATTACATCTTTTATCTTATCTGGATTTATGTTCATTCTTTCTATTTTTGGAGCGTATGGAGAAAGCTCTGGTCTTGGTTCAGATATAACTTTTCTCATTTCTCCAAGTATGTACATTCTACCTTCTCTAGCCTGTGCAAGAGCTCTTCTTAATATATCTTCATCTATACCGTCTATTTTTATATCCATTTGTATAGCTGTTATACCGTGTTCAGTACCTGCAACTTTGAAGTCCATATCTCCTAAGTGGTCTTCCATTCCCTGTATATCAGAAAGTACAACTACTTTATCGTGGTGTTTTATAAGACCCATAGCTATACCAGCTACCATATCTTTTATTGGAACACCCGCATCTAATAATGATAATGTAGATGCACAAACACTCGCCTGAGAAGTTGATCCATTTGAGCTTAGTACTTCAGATACTAATCTTATTGCATATGGGAAATCTTCCTGAGATGGTATTACTGGAAGTAATGCTCTTTCAGCAAGTGCCCCATGTCCTATTTCTCTTCTTCCTGGTCCTCTTGAAGGTCTAGCTTCACCTACTGAGTAAGCTGGGAAGTTATAGTGGTGCATATATCTTTTGTTTTCTTCTTCATCTAATCCATCAAGTTTCTGAACATCACCTAAAGCTCCTAATGTAGCTATGTTCATTACCTGAGTCTGACCTCTTGTGAATATAGCAGAACCATGAGTTCTTGGTATCATACCAGTTTCACACCATATAGGTCTTATTTCATTGTATTTTCTGTTGTCTGGTCTTACTTCTTCATCAGTTATTAAAGATCTAACTTCGTCTTTTATTATAGCCTGAAGAACTTCTTCTATATCTCCAGCTACTTCTTCAAAGTTTTCTAATTTTTCTTCAAAGTAAGCGAAAGTTTCTTCTTTAACTTTATCCATATTTTCCATTCTTTCCATTTTTTCAACAGTCTGAACGGCTTCTCTCATTTTTGCTGAAGCAAATTCTTTTACCCGAGCTTCTATATCTTCATCAGCGTGGTATAATTTTACTTCTTCTTTTTCTTTTCCTGAACCAGCTACTATTTCTTCTATGAACTCAACTATTTTTTTGATGTGTTCATGTGCGAATAATATAGCTTTTAACATAGTATCTTCAGATACTTCCTGAGCACCTGCTTCAACCATCATTATAGCGTCTTTTGTACCAGACACTACTAAGTGCATTTCACTTTTTTCTCTCTGTTCAGCGTTAGGGTTTACAACGAATTCACCGTCAACTAAACCTATGCAAACTGATCCTGTTGGCCCATTGAAAGGTATATCAGATATTGATAATGCAACTGATGAACCTATCATAGCTACTATGTCAGGAGTACAATCCTGGTCTACTGAAAGAACAGTTGCTACAACCTGAACATCATTTCTGAATCCTTTTGGGAATAAAGGTCTTATTGGTCTATCTATTAATCTTGATGTTAATATCGCTTTTTCTGAAGGTTTACCTTCTCTTTTTAAGAATCCACCAGGTATTTTACCTACTGAATATAATTTTTCTTCATAATCAACACTTAGAGGGAAGAAATCTATTCCATCTCTTGGTTCTGCTGATTTTGTTGTGTTTACCATAACTACACTGTCACCGTATTTTACTATACAGTTACCATTAGCCATTTCACATATTTTTCCTACTTCTACAGAAAGCTCTCTACCAGCAAATTCTGTAGTATATATCTTATGTTCAACCATAATCTATTTTTCCTCCTAATTCTTCCGTTTTCTCGTCTCAATTAATATATTATCAAAAATATCAAACTTCTACAATATATTTAATCATTACTTAATTTTTAAAGAGAACTACTTAAAGCAATTATGTCTGGTCCAGTATGAGAACATATACATACTCCACCTCTTGTAAACATTACTTTTCTAGCTTTTATTCTCTTTCTAACTTCTTCTTCAAGACCTTTCATCTCGTCGTAATTTGCTCCACACCCTATTGTAACAATTTTATCTTCAAGTTTTCCATCGTTCATATTTATAAGTACGTCAACCATTGTGTGAGGAACTTTTTTCGCACCTCTTATTTTTTCTAACATTTTTATATCCCCATTTTCAACATAGAATAATGGCTGAACATGAAGAAGATTTCCTATTGTTGCTGTAGCGCTTGGGACTCTACCACTTTTCTTTAAATAAGTAAGAGTAGACGGTACAAATAATAAATGCACACTTTCCCTTATATTCTCTAATTCCTCTAGCACTTCTTCATAACTTTTTCCTTCTTCTATCAATTCGCATGCTTTTATAACATACTGTCCACTTCCCAGAGAAAGGTTTAGCGTATCAAATACAGATATTTCTCCATTTTCACAATCTTCCTTCGCAAGTGTAGCACTCTGATAAGTTCCAGATGATTTTGAAGAGCCTGTTATACATATAACTTTTTTACCCTCAGAAGTATACTTATCAAATGCTTCTCTAAACTCTATATATGTCGCCTGAGAAGTTTTAGGTATTTCTCCAGTAGATTTTACCCTTTTATAAAACTCCTCTTTACTTATGTCGATTCCCTCTCTAAATTCCTCATTCTCGAACATTACTGTCAACGGAATAACTTCTAAATAAGGCTTAGCTGCTATTTCGTCTGGTATATCGCATAAACTATCGCATAATAGCTGAATATTCATATTATACCTCCTTGTTTCTGTTATTGAATTTTCAATTGAATAAAATAAAAATCCCCTATTATTTATTTTATCTTTATTATATTTCTATTTGAAAAAAGCAGGTAATTATATACCTGCTTTTTACTGATAAATAAATTATTTTCTTAAACCTAATTTTGCTATTAACGCTCTGTATCCTTCTAGGTCGTTTTCTTTTAAGTAAGAAAGTAAGTTTCTTCTTTTACCAACCATTTTTAATAGACCTCTTCTTGAGTGATGGTCTTTTTTGTGAACTTTTAAGTGTTCGTTTAATTCGTTTATTCTAGCTGTTAATATAGCTATCTGTACTTCTGGAGAACCAGTATCTCCTTCTTTTCTTCCGAATTCTTTGATTATTTCTGCTTTGTTTGCTAACATTTGTTTTTCCTCCATGTATTTATTTTTAATCGCCCTTCACTAGGCAGTGATCGGAGTGTTCAACTGCTGAGTGTGGGTTAATCACCTTAATTATATTAACATATCTTAAAAGTATTTGCAAATATTTTTTAGTCATCCATTTTATTATTTGACAAATACTTCTGTCTTACAAATCCAGTGTCTAAATCTAACTGCTTTCTCAATTCGTCAAGCGATTCAAATTTTTTCTCATCTCTAATTTTTTCTAAAAACTCAATTCTAACTCTTTTTCCATATATATCTTCATCAAAGTCTAGTATATTTGTTTCTATTGAAAGATATTTTCCATTAACCGTTGGATTCATACCAACATTAGTAGCTCCAAAATATTTCTTTCCATCTATGATTACTCTTGAAGCATATATTCCATTTTTAGGATTTATAATTTGATCCTTCAAGCTTATATTAGCTGTTGGGTATCCCATCTTTCTTCCATTTGCTTTTCCGTGGATTATCTCTCCTTCAATTACATAAGGAGTTCCTAAGTACTGAGGTATCTCATCAACACGACCTTTAGAAATCAATTCTCTTATAAATGTACTACTAACTCTTATTCCATTTATTTTTATAGGCTGAACTATTTCAACTTCTATTCCATATTCATGTCCAATTTCCCTCAATACATCCACAGTTCCCTCTTTATTTCGTGCAAATGTAAAGTCATGACCTACAACTATTTTTTTTGCGTGAATTTTATCTTTTAATATCTTTACAATAAATTGCTCAGCTGATATTTGTGTCATAGCCTTATCAAATGGTATATCTATAAGGTAATCTATTCCAAAGCCTTCTATCAGCCTTTCCTTTTCTTTTTCATCAAATATATTCTTTACTTTTTCAGGAACAAAGTAGTTTATTGGATGATTTAAAAATGTAAAAACAGCACTTTTAATGCCTCTCGCTTTAGCATAAGTTGCAGTTTTTTCAATAAGCACCTGATGACCTTTATGTACGCCATCAAAGTTTCCTATCGTAACAACTGTATCAAATTCAATATCTATATCTTTTATAGCTTTAATAACTTTCATATTAATACTCCGGTAGTTTTAATAGAATTTATTTTTATCTAATATAAATCAACAAAACATCATCTTAAACGAAAATTTTGTCGCTTTTCACACTGACCTTTCCATTTTCTCTTATTAGTCTTCCAACTCCGATAAATCCTTCATGACTATAAACTCTTACATACTCATCCTTATCTGTGTAATTTTTCTCATCAAATCTATAAGACTCTATAATTCCACCATTAGAATAGTATTTTACCGCATTATCTCTAAGCACTATCTTTGGATAGAAGTCTAAAGTATAGTCAATATCAAAAGCGTGATCCTCTACAGTTCCGTCTTCTACAAATTTTTCTAACTCCTCAAAAGTTATAGAATTTTCTAGATTGAATTTCCCTGAAGATGTTCTAAGAAGGAAAGACATATGTCCTCCACATCCTAAGATTTCGCCGATATCATAACATATACTTCTTATATATGTCCCTTTTGAGCACTCGACATAGAATCTAATCTTGTTTCCTTCTATACTAAGTATCTCAATTTTTTTTATAGTAACTTTTCTAGGTTTAAGAACAATCTCGTCCTCTCTTCCACTTCTAACTAAATCGCACATTCTTTTGCCATTTACCTTTAAAGCAGAATACTTAGGTGGATATTGCTCTATATCACCTATCTGAGATTCAAATGCTTTTCTTATATCCTCTTCTTTATACTCAAAATCATCCGGAACTTTAAATAATATCTCTCCAGATGAATCATAAGTATCTGTAGATGCTCCAAGAGTTAATTCACATAAATATGATTTTTCTTTATTTAAAATAAGCTCGCTTACCTTTGTTGCTCTCCCTATACAGATAGGAAGTACTCCAGCAGCGTCTGGATCTAATGTACCAGTGTGTCCAATTTTCTTTATCTTTAAAATTTTTCTAGCTTTTCCAACGACATCATTTGATGTCATTCCAGTAGGTTTTAAAATACTTATTATCTTATCCATATAGTTAATCCTAAAAAGCCCTTAAAACCCGCTCTTTTATAATTTTCTCTGCATTTTCAATAGTGTCGTTTATTGTGCATCCAGCAGCTCTCACATGACCGCCACCGTTAAACTGCATTGCAATTTTACTAACATCTATATCATTTTTTGAGCGTAGGCTTATTTTTATTTCGCCCTTTCTTTTTTCTTTTAGGAATATTCCTACTTCAACATTTTCTATATCTCTAGTATATGTTGTTACGCCATCTATATCGTTATAGCCTATAGAATGTTTTTTCATCATATCTATAGAAACACATATAGAAGCTACTAACTGTCCATTAGGTGCTTCGGCTATACTTAAAGTATTAAGAGCATCCCCAAGTAATCTATAGTAGTTTGGAGAATTACTCTGATATAATTTCTGTATAATCATATCTCTCTCAGCGCCATGCTCTAATAGAACCTTGGCCATTTCAAAGCTTGATGGTTCAGTAGATGAATATTGAAAGTTTCCTGTATCTGTTGAAAGTCCAGTGTATAGTCTAGTGGCTATTACTTCATCTATATAGTCCTCATCTTTTAAATCGCCGTATCGTCTTATTATGTTGTATACAAGTTCACATGTAGATGACGCCTCACTGTCTATGTAGTTTATCTCACAGAAACTAGCATCATTGCTGGCGTGGTGGTCTATACAAACTCTAACACTGGCATTTTTCTTAACATCGTCGCTTGTACAAATTCTTTTTTCATCTCCACAGTCAAGAGCTATCATTACATAATTATCTTCTTCTAGCTCTGTAGAGCTTATTTTATCTACTTCCTTAGAAAGAAATACTAGATTAGAAGGGATATCATCATCTAGTACATGATATACCTTCTTCCCTAATCTTTCTAAAAATCTATACATTCCAAGAGTAGAACCTATATTATCTCCATCAGGACTGACATGTGAAGTAACTACGAAAACATTATTGTCTTCAATGCATTTTATTACACTGTCCATCTTTGGGATAAATTTACTCTTCATCTTCTTCTACCTCTTTGCTGTTTTCCATATCGTGTTCCTGAACTTTCTTAATCAGACTATCCATGTACATTCCTCTTTCTATAGAGTCATCCACTTTGAATACTATCTCAGGTATATATCTAAGTTTTACTTTTCTTCCAACTTCTCTTCTTATATAGCCTGCTGCACTTTTTAATCCAGCAAGAGATTCTTCTTCATTTCCACCTAATAAACTAACATATACAAACGCATATCTTAAATCATTAGTAACATCTACATCTGTAACACTTATCATAGATGTTATTCTAGGGTCTTTTATTCCGTTTATTAACATCTGCCCTATTATTTTTTTAATTTCTTCTGATATTCTTCTTGTTCTATTATATGATGTCATATCTTCGACCTCTTTCCTTTTGTAATTTTTAAATTAGCAGCCGACTTAAATATGTTTAATCTCCTAAAATTAAGAGAAACATCTTATTATCTATTATAATGTTCTTTCAACTTCTTTAGTTATGTATGCTTCAACTATATCGCCTTCTTTTATATCGTTATAGTTTACGAAGCTCATACCACATTCGTATCCTTCTGCAACTTCTTTAACGTCGTCTTTGAATCTTCTAAGAGTAGCTAATTCACATTCGTGAACTATTATACCGTCTCTTACTATTCTAGCTTTACAGTTTCTGTATATTTTACCATTTGTTACATAGCATCCAGCAACTGTACCAACACCAGATATTCTATAAGTTTCTCTTATTTCTGCTTTACCTGTGTCTTCATCAACTATATCTGGATCAAGCATACCGCACATAGCAGCCTGTATATCTTCTATAGCTTTGTATATTATTGTGTATGTTCTCATATCCACGTTTTCTTTTTCAGCTAATGATTCAGCACCAGATACTGGTCTAACGTTGAATCCTATTATTATTGCATTAGATGCAGCTGCAAGAAGTACGTCTGTTTCAGTTATCGCACCAACACCACCGTGTATAGCTTTAACCTGAACTTCATCATTAGATAATCTTTCTAGTGACTGTTTAACTGCCTGAACAGAACCCTGAACGTCTGCTTTTATAACTATATTTAATTCTTTTAATCCATCATTCATCTGGTTGAATAAATCATCAAGAGATAATCTCTGGCTTGATTTTAACATTTCTTCTCTCTGCTGCTGCTGTCTTTTTTCTGCTATACTTCTAGCAACTTTATCACTTGGAACTTCAACGAACTGGTCTCCACCCTGTGGAACATCAGAAAGTCCAAGTATTTCAACTGCAGTAGATGGTCCAGCAACTTTAACTCTCTTACCTTTTGAGTTTATCATCGCTCTAACTTTACCACTTGCAACACCTGCTACTATTGGATCTCCAACTCTTAAAGTACCACCCTGAACAAGTACTGTAGCAACTGGTCCTCTACCTTTATCAAGCTGTGCTTCTATTACTGTACCAACAGCTCTCTTATCTGGGTTTGCTTTTAATTCTTCCATTTCAGCAACTAATAGAACCATTTCTAGTAAGTGATCTATTCCTATGTTTTTCTTAGCTGAAACTGGAACTGCTATAACATCTCCACCCCAGTCTTCAACAAGAAGTCCGTGTTCAGATAATTCCTGTTTAACTCTGTCTGGGTTTGCTCCATCTTTATCTATTTTATTTATAGCAACTATTAGTGGGACTTCTGCTGCTTTAGCGTGGTTTATTGCTTCTACTGTCTGAGGCATTATACCGTCATCTGCTGCAACAACTAGTATAGCTATATCTGTAACCTGAGCACCTCTTGCTCTCATTGATGTGAAAGCTTCATGTCCTGGTGTATCTAGGAATACTATTTTCTGTCCATTTATTTTAACTTCTGAAGCCCCTATGTGCTGTGTTATACCACCGGCTTCACCTTTTGTAACATTAGTTTTTCTTATTGCATCTAGTAAAGAAGTTTTACCGTGGTCAACGTGTCCCATAACTGTTACAACTGGTGGTCTAGGTTTTAAATCTTCTTCTTTATCTTCTTCTATTTCCATTAATTTTTCTATTTCGTCTTCAGTTTCACTATCATCTGCTGTAGTTAATTCAAATCCGAATTTAGTAGCAACTAATGATGCTATTTCAAAGCTTATTTCCTGGTTTATTGTCGCCATTGTACCCATCATCATAAGCTCTTTTATAACTTCTGATACAGTTTTACCCATTTCATTTGCTAAATCCTGTACAGTTATTTTTCCGCTGATTGATATTACATTTCCTCTTTCAGCTATTACTTCTTCTTTTATCATTTCGTAAGCAAGTTCGAATTCTTCTCCTTCAAGAACATCTTCTTCACTTGATACTTCTATATCGAAAGCTTTTAATTTATTTATAAGCTCCTCATTCGATATTTTTAATTCCTTTGCTAACTGGTCTACTCTTGTTGACACAAGACCACCCCCTATATTAAATTTCTTCTAACAATTCCAATATCTTCTTCGCAAATCCTCTATCCTCGATACCTATAACAGCACGAAAACTCTTTCCAATTGCGTTTCCAATTTCTTCTTTTGTTCCGTATTCAACCATCTTTACATTTCTAAAAGATGATTTATCTCTAAAAAGTTTTTTAGTATTATCTGATGCATCTGTTGCAACTATAACTAAATCAACTTTTCCTTTTTTTAAATCTTGAAGAGTCGTATCATCTCCTGATACAACCTTTCTAGCTCTAGTAGCTAGACCTAATAGTGACATTACTCTTTTTTTAGACATATTATTCATAATCTTCTAACTCCGTAAGTAATCTTTCATATACTTCTTGTGGTACTTCCATTTTAAAAGCTCTATTTAACGCTTTACTTTTTATAGCTTTTTTAAGACATTCGGCACTTTTGCAGATATATGCTCCTCTACCATTTGCCTTACCTGTTGGATCTAAAAATATTTCGCCTTCTTTATTTTTAACTATTCTTATAAGGCCCTTTTTAGAATCTCTTTCCTGACAAGCTATACATTTTCTCTGAGGTACTTTTTTCACTTTCTGCAAAACAATCCCTCCTAACTCATCTATTCTTCTACAGTTTCTTCTTTTACTTCTACGTCATCTGCGAATAAATCTTCATCTGAGAAATCTGCAAATTCATCATTGAATTCTAATTCGCTTTCTTCTTTTTTATCGTATACACCATTTGCTAAATCTTCTTCGTACTGAGATTCGCTTTTTATGTCTATTTTCCATCCAGTAAGTTTAGCTGCTAATCTAGCATTCTGTCCGTCTTTACCTATTGCTAATGAAAGCTGATAATCTGGTACAACTACTAATGCTGATTTTTCTTCTTCATCAACTTCTACCTTAACAACTTTTGATGGGCTTAATGATGCAGATATATATTCAGCAAAATCATCGCTGTATTTTATTATATCTATTTTTTCATCTCCAAGTTCATCTACTATGTTTTTAACTCTTGATCCCTTAGGTCCTACACAAGCTCCTATTGGATCTATTTTTTCGTCTACTGATTTAACAGCCATTTTAGTTCTTGATCCAGCTTCTCTAGCTATAGATTTTATCTGAACTATTCCCTGTTCTATTTCTGGAACTTCAAGTTCGAATAATCTTCCAACAAGACCTTTATTACTTCTTGATACTATTATCTGAGGTCCTTTGCTTCCTTTTTTAACTTCTACAACGTAAACTTTTATTCTCTGACCTTCTTTATATATTTCGTTGTCTATTTTTTCGCTCCGTGGCATAACACCTTCTATTTTACCAAGGTCTACATATACAACGCTTGGAGTAGCTCTAGTTATTTCACCGTCTACTATTTCGCCTTCTCTTTCCATGAATTCGTTGTAAACTATTTCTCTTTCTGCTTCTCTTAATCTCTGAACAACTACCTGTTTAGCTGTCTGAGCTGCTATTCTACCAAAGTTACTTGGAGTTACTTCATTTCTTATAACATCTCCTATTTCGTAGCTTGGGCTTATTTTTTTAGCTTCTGAAAGTTCTATTTCTAAGAAACTATCGTAGTAATCAGATTCATCAACTACAGTTCTAGTAGAGTATACTCTTATATCTCCATTTTCTCTGTCAAATTCTACTTCAACATTCCGCGCCTGACCAAAGTTTTTCTTATAAGCTGTTAAAAGAGCCTGTTCGATAGTATCTATAAGTATTTCTTTGTCTATGCCTTTAGTTTCTACTATCTCGTTTAATGCGTTTAAAAATTCCTGATTCATTTTTCCTCCTTGTGCATCTAAGACTAGAATTTTATAGCTAATCTTATTATTGCAACGTCCTTTCTATTGAATTTCATTTCTTCATTATTTATGATAACAACTATATTATTTTCTTCATCTAAACCTACTAGTTCCCCTTCGAACTGTTTAACACCATCTATGGCTTTGTAAAGTTTTATTTCCACATCTCTTCCTTTGTACTTCACAAACTCTTTATCTCTTTTTAGTGCTCTATCAATTCCAGGAGAAGATACTTCAAGATAATAATTTTCTTCTATAAAATCATTTTCGTCAAGTTTTGGGCTTAATTCTCTACTTACCTCTTCACATTCGTTAAGAGATATTCCACCTTCTTTATCAACCACTACTCTTAAATAGAACTGGCCTGCTTCTTTTACGTACTCAACGTCTACCGTTTCATAACCTTTTTCATCCGTTATAGCAGTTACCATTTTTTCAACTCTATCTACTATTTCACTTTTTTTCATTATTATCTATCCTCCTTATTCAATTGTAATTTTTCGTTCTTTTTCCATAAAAAAGAGTGAGAACAACTGCCTCACTCTTCCTTTCCTTGTAAAAGATAAACTGTATTAATTTATATATTATCACATATTTCCCATGTTTGCAAGATTTGACAATAATAAATTACAATAATTATAACATTGTCATTTCTTCTAAAAACTTGACTTTTATTTTTAGAATAATGAAAGCTGATTCTTATCGCTCATACTTCCAAGTGAGCCATGCTTGTCTAATGTTTCTACAACCGTTCTCGAAATCTTAGTTCTCTTTCTAAAATCTTCCTTAGAAATAAACTCTCCATTTTCTCTTTCCTCTACAATATGTATCGCTGCATTTTCTCCAACTCCCTGAAGCGCTGTCATAGGTGGTCTTAAAAGTCCAGGCCCTATCACTTCAAACTCTGTTGCAGATGATTTATAAATATCAACAGGCGCAATTTTTATTCCCCTTGCATACATTTCTTGCGCAACTTCCAAAATTATATACATTCCTTTTTCCTTTTGAGTTGCGTCATTTCCAAGTTCTTCAATTTCTTTTTTCTTTGCCTTTATCGCATCGTATCCCTTTATAATAAGATCTGCATCAAAATCTTCAACTTTTGTAGTAAAGTACGTCGCATAAAATGCTTCTGGATAATGTACTTTACAGTACGCAAGTCTGAAAGATGTCATAACATATGCAACCGCATGTGCTTTAGGGAACATGTATTTTATTTTTTTACAAGAATTTATATACCAATCCGGAACATTATTTTCAATCATCGCCTCTTCATGTTCTGGCTTTAATCCTCTACCTTTTCTGACACTTTCCATTATCGTGAAACTCATCTTTGGTGGAAGTCCTTTAAATATCAAGTAGTTCATTATATCGTCTCGTGTAGATATAACTTCTTTTAGTCCAACTATATTTTCTCTGACCAAATCCTGTGCATTATTTACCCAAACATCTGTCCCATGAGAAAGCCCAGATATTCTGACTAACTCTGCAAATGTAGTCGGCTTTGTATCTAAAAGCATCTGTCTAACGAATTTTGTCCCGAATTCTGGAATTGCAAGACATCCTATCTCACAATCTATTTCCTCAGGAGTTACACCAAGTGCCTCAGTTGAAGTAAATAAAGACATTGTAGCTTTATCATCAAGAGGAATATCAGTTATTGTTATTCCTGTTATATCTTCAAGCATTCTTATAATGGTCGGACCATCGTGCCCAAGTATGTCTAGCTTCAGAATTCTACCACTTATAGAATGATAATCGAAGTGAGTAGTTATAACTCCACAGTTTACATCATTAGCTGGATACTGAATTGGAGTAAAATCATAAACATCCTTGTAATCTGGTATAACCATTACTCCTCCAGGATGCTGCCCTGATGTTCTCTTAACACCTGTACAACCTTCTGCAAGTCTAAGTACCTCAGCTGATGGAACTTCTATATCATTTTCTTCAACGTATTTCTTTGCATACCCAAAAGCTGTCTTTTCGGCTACTGTACCTATTGTACCTGCTCTATAGACGTGACCTTCCCCAAACAGCTCCTCTGTATACTTGTGGATAACTGGCTGATATGAGCCAGAGAAGTTAAGGTCTATATCCGGTTCTTTATCCCCTTCAAATCCTAAGAAAACTTCAAACGGTATATCATGTCCGTTCTTTATAAGTTTTTCACCACATTTTGGACAAACTTTATCTGGTAAATCTATTCCAGATCCCCATTCACCTATAGCATAGAAGTACGAATACTTACACTCTTTATTAGGACAAACATAATGAGCTGGAAGTGGGTTAACCTCTGTTATATCACTCATTGTAGCTGCAAATGAAGAACCAACAGAACCCCTTGAACCAACTAGATATCCATCTGAAAGTGATTTTGCAACTAGCTTCTGTGCAATTATATACATCACCGCATAACCATTACCGATTATAGAGTTTAGCTCTCTATTAAGCCTTTTTTCTACTATCTCTGGAAGTGGATCTCCATAAATATCCACAGCCTTTTTAAAGCACATCTCTCTAAGTTCTACATCTGAACCTTCAATTACCGGTGGATAAGTTTCATCTGGTATCGGTTTAACATCCTCTACCATATCAGCTATAAGATTTGTATTTTCTACAACAACCTCATAAGCAAGTTCTTCTCCTAAATAAGAAAACTCATCTAGCATTTCGTCAGTAGTTCTAAAATGAAGGTAAGTCTCCTCATCATCTAGCTTAAATCCTTGAGAGAATTTAAGCACCCTTCTAAGCACTGCATCGTGTTTATCTAAGAAATGAACATCTCCAGTAGCTACAGGAATTTTACCAAATTTCTTGGCAGTTTCTACAACTCTTCTATTTATTTCCTTTAACTCATCTTCGTCCTCAACATCTCCATTATCTATCATAAATCTATTATTATCTATAGGCATTACTTCAATATAATCATATGGAGCTATAATCTTTTCCATTTCTTCATCTGGAAGTCTTTTCTTAACAGCATCGTATACAACACCTGCTTCACATGCAGATCCTACAATAATTCCCTCTCTATATTCATCAAGCACACTTTGAAGAATTCTCGGTGCTCTGTAAAAATGATTAACATGCGCATCAGATACAATCTTGTAAAGATTTTTTATACCAGTCTGATTTTTTGCAATCAATGTTATATGATGAGTTTTTAATTTTGTATAGTCAACCTTTCCAAGTACTGTATTTACATCTGATAATTTTTCAACTCCTTGTTTTTTTAACATTCCAAGGAATTTTATAAATATATTTGCAGTTGCTTCGGCATCGTCTACAGCTCTATGGTGGTTAAGTAGCTGCACACCGACCTCTTTTGCAACCTTATCTAGCTTATATCTTTTTAAATTAGGAAGCATAATTCTAGCAAGCATCAGTGTATCTACCTTTTTATTCTTATACTCCAATCCCTGCTCTTTACACTTCTGCATAATAAATCCTGTATCGAAGTCTGCATTATGAGCAACTAGCACGTCATCTCCTACAAACTCCATAAACTTAGGAAGTATTTCTTCAATTGTAGGCTTGTCTTTTACCATTTCATTGGTAATTCCTGTAAGCTCCTGAACTCTATATGATATATCTTTTTCTGGATTTACAAGCTCACTAAATCTATCCACAATCTCAAAATCTCTTATCTTAACAGCACCTATTTCTGTTATCTTGTCGTTTATATTGGAAAAACCTGTAGTTTCCAAGTCAAATACTACAAACTCTTGAGATAAACTCTTATCATTTGCATTCTCTATGGCATCTTTATTATCCTCTGTTAGATACCCTTCAACCCCATAAAGCACCTTTATCCCTTCTTTTTTAGCTGCATTCATAGCATCTGGGAATCCCTGTACAACACCGTGGTCAGTTATTGCAATAGCAGGATGTCCCCATTTTGCAGCACGAGATACAAGTCCTTTAACTGAGCAAATTGCATCCATTGAGGACATCTGAGTATGTGCGTGTAGTTCCACTCTTTTCTTTTCAGCAGTATCTTTTCTCTCTTCTCTTTCTTCCTTTCTCATACCGCTGATTGTCATACTTATCTCTCTCTGGAATGTATCATAAAGAACATCTCCCTTTATCTTTATATACATACCCTTGCTTATTTTTCCAAGTACCCAATCTTTATTAGTATCAGTGAGGAATATTTTACAAGTTATAGAACTTGTGTAGTCTGTTACCATAAGCATTAGAAGGATTTTACCATTTCTAAGCTCTTTTATCTCTATGTTGAATATTGTTCCCTCTATACCTACAGTTCCAGAATTGCTATCTAGGTTTTCTATTTTTTCTGTAAGGACATTTACATTTTCTCCATAAATCATATTTTCGTCCTTCTCATCTTTTATAACATATCCGCTTTCTTCTTCGGACTCACTAGTTTTATTTCTATTTTCTTTTTCGAGAATCATAATCTTTTCATTGAATTCTCTATCTATTTTTTCAACTAATTTCTTCCTATCAACCTTTTCATCGACTGCGCTCTCGATTTCAATATCCATATCAATTCCAAACTCCTCACTTATTGTATGTTTTAGAGTTGTAGTGATATTCTTATTCATAATTCTCTGGTAAAATATACCCTTTGGAATTTTTATCTTAAGTTTGTTTTCTATGCATAAATACTCAATCTCTTTCTGCCACCCAGATATAGATGGGCAAATACTCTTTAGTATATATACTATATTAGGCCAATATTTTTTCATTATATCTTTTTCTGTTTTTCTCTCAAACCCTGTATACTCTATCTTAAACTTTATCTCTCTAAAATATTTATTCTTAGCCTTTATCTCCCTTTGAGCTCTTTCTAAATACTCATATGGAACAACGTCTTTAGAAGATAGATAGAAATATACAGTTTTATTTTCTTTAAAGTAGATAACTTTTTTTATATAAACATCTTCCATCTTTTTTATAAGAGAAGTATTGCTTATATCCATTTTTATCATACATTCCTTTAAGCTTTCCAATCTTTTCTTCTCTCCTAACAGTATTTAAAATTTACAAACTTCCAATTTATTTGTTTGCAAAATAATATATTAACGTAAATAAAGAATCATGTACAAATTATCGCACATGATTCCATATATTCTATAAATTTATTTTTATTATTTATATTCTGGAATATCTATTAAAAGATTGTTTCCATTTCCATATTTTGTCATAAGTGATGACATCATCTTTGATATTCCATTAGCCCAGTTTACATCTGTTGCATACTGATGCCAAGTATATTCATAGCACCATCTCATAGAATAAACTGTGTTCTGATTATATTTAGAGTTGTGGATGTATCCATCAGAAATCCATTTTGCAGCCCCGTCTATACCTTTTTCAACAGTTGTCCAACCATTTTTATAAGCAGTAATTTTACCGCCTTCAAGTGCATTTCCATCTGTAGCACCTATTCCAAAGAAGTTGTAAACTGTTACAGGTTTTTCAAGAGTTACTCCATCGACACTAGTTACAACCTGTCCTTGCGCAAGTTTAGATTTACCATTTCCAGTTTCCCACATTGCATGAGATACAAAGTATAGTACATCTATATCGTACTTTTTAGCTGCATCTATAAATGCCTGACCTTTTCCGTTAAATACACATTCTGATCCTCTAGATGCAAAATAATTATCTAGTGATTTTGCTGTTATAGAATTTGTATATCTATCAAGTCTTACAAATTGCATTATTCCATCTGTATGACTAGTAAAGTTTGATGGATCTAAGTAGTATTCTAATTCTTCCTTAGTAGGTGCCCCATATGCTCTTGGATTAGTTCTCATAGCTTCTGTTGTGAATAAGCTTTCTTGAGGGTTTAATATATCAAGAAGTCTATTTGTCTGTCTTGATATTAAATTTCCACCACTCTGACCTTTTATATACTGAGCTTCTACCATATCATCTAGAGAGTAATCCTTTTGACTTCTCTGAGTATATGCACCTGGTATTACATCTGAAGCAGTACCATTTAAATCAGTATCTTCGTCTTCTATCTTATCTGATATGTATTTTAAATATATAGAAGAAACATATCCATTTTTTCCATCGTATTCTACTTTGGCCCAGTTATTCTCAATAGTTGAAACTACTACTTTATCACCTTTATGAAGTGTGTCTATTTTTGTATACTGGCCACCAGCTCCATTTCTAACATTTAATAGAGATGATGTTACCTCCTGTATAGTCTTCTTAACTCCCTGAGAATTTCCTGTATTTCCAGAGTTATTATTTCCTGTAGATACAGATTTTAGGTATTCTGAAGAAACATACCCTATTTTAGATCCAAATTGAATCTTAGACCATCCATTAGATTCTGATATTACATCGACCTCGTTGTTTTTATATAATTTGCCTATTGATGTATACGATGTAGCTGGACCACTTCTTACATTTAATGTTGTAGCTGTTACTATCTTTTTTATGCCTCTAGCATCTTTTCTAATAGCATCGGCTTTTAATGATATATATTTTGAAACAACCCAACCTGTTTTACCAGAGGCTGTTTTAATTTTGTACCAACCATCTTTTTCACCAATTACAGTTACCTTATTTCCTTTTTTTAACACTAACTGCAACTTTGCTGATGCTGAAGGAGAATATCTTACATTTAAATACGCTGAACTCACAATCCCTGTCTTAATATTTTCTGCATTTACATTCATCGCAAGCATAGGAATCATTGCTAGAGATGCAGCTGCCATTCTTTTTTTCATTTTAAAATCTCCTTTCAATTCACTTAGTTAATATAATTATAATCTATTTTTGCAATGTAAGTAAAGACGATATATTTTTCACTATACGATTACATTTTTATTTTTTTGTAGTAATATAATAATATAAAACAAAAGGAGATGATTATTTTGTTCGAGAATGAAGTAAACGAATTAAAAAAATTAATAGATTCACACAGTAATATCGTGTTCTTTGGAGGAGCTGGAGTTTCTACAGAATCAAATATCCCAGATTTCAGAAGCTCTAATGGTTTATTCAATCAAAAGTTAAATAGAAGATTTTCACCTGAAGAAGTTGTATCTTATTCTTTCTTTGTTAGATATCCAGAGTATTTCTATGAATTCTACAAAGATAAGCTTATTTATCAGGACGCAGAGCCTAACAATGCACATAAAGCACTAGCTTATTTAGAGGAAATCGGAAAGTTAAAGGCTGTTATAACTCAGAATATAGATGGACTTCACCAAAAGGCTGGAAGCAAAAATGTTTACGAGCTTCACGGTTCTGTTCAGAGAAACTACTGTACAAAATGTCACAAGTTCTTTGATTTAGAAGATATGTTGGCTTTAGATGGAACTATTCCAAAATGCGATGTATGTGGTGGAATTGTAAAGCCGGATGTCGTTCTATATGAAGAAGCACTGGATGAAAACACTATAACTGGAGCTATAAAAGCTATTAAAAATGCCGATCTTTTAATAATCGGTGGAACATCTCTTGTAGTTTATCCTGCTGCTAGCTTTGTAAACTACTACAGAGGAAAAGATTTAGTCCTTATAAACAAAAGCTCTACTTCTATGGATGGAAGAGCAACTTTAAAAATAAATGCTCCTATAGGTAAGATACTATACGATGCAGTTTTAGCAGACAAATAAAAAAAGGAAGGAATTCTCATACCAACTCAACGTTGTATGTATGAGAATTCTTTCCTTTTTTATTTTTAATAATTTTAGTTTTCCTATTATTTAAGAGTTCCTATTAAAGTATCAAATACAAAATCTAATGCTTTGTATAAATCTTCTCTTTTGTCTTCGTCTATAAGCTCTATTTTTTTATTTATTATTTTTAAGATATCAGCTTTTTCTCTCTCTAAAACTTCCTTACCTTTTTCAGTTATTCCATAGAATGTATTTCTTCTATCTTTTTTATCTTCTTCTCTATAAACATATTCCTGTTCAACAAGTTTATTTAGAAGTATGCATAGACTTGAAGTAGACACATGTAATACCTTACTTAGATTTTTCAATTCCATTTTATCTATTTCCGCCATTTTCTTTAACGCAAAGAACTGTCTTTCTGTAAGTATTCTGCTTTCATTTCTCTCACTAACTATTACTTTAACTATACTGTGGAATACATGTATATTTTTAAGTAACATTATTGATAAATCTCTGTCTTCCATTTTTATTTCCTCCGTTCCACATTTAACTAGCAATCCACAAATTTCCCACTTTAATTATTTTCTTCTATCTCCTCTATCTTAGGTAGCTCATCTATAGATTCTATATTGAGTAATTTTAAAAATTCATCACTAGTTTTATATATTATAGGTTTCCCTATTTTATTCAATCTTCCAGCCTCTACAATCAATTCATTTTCCTGAAGTGTTTTAAGAGCTTTATCGCACTTGACACCTCTTATATTTTCTATTTCTAATTTTGTAACCGGCTGCTTATATGCAATTATTGTAAGAGTTTCAAGAGTCGCCTGACTTAGAGTTTTTTTCTTTTTAGGCTCAAGAACCATCTTTATATAATCTGCATATTTTTCGTTTGTACACATCTGGTACTTGTTTTCAAGTCTTATAATCTGAATTCCTCTATCATTCTCTTTATACTCAGATATAAGCGCATCCATCATAAACTCTATTTCCTTATGAGAAAGGTCTTTATTTATAATAGCATTTAATTCTTTTATGCTTATAGGCTCTCCATATGCAAACATAATAGCCTCTATTATATTTTTTATATCTTCTCTCTTCATACTAATTCTCCTCAGAATATTCTAGCATCTTATCCGTTCTTTTAACTATTACTATATCTTCAAAAAAGTCATCTTGTGTAACAATTATCTCTTTTTCTTTTATCATCTCTAAGACACATAAAAACGATGCTATGATATCACCTCTGTCACTTTGGTCTACAGTTTCTAAAAAGCTTATTTTATTTTTTGTAGCCAACGTTCTTCTCAAAGATACTATTTTTTCCTCTACAGATATAATTTTTCTATTTACAAGTCTTTCTAGTACGTCGTTTTTAGTTTCTTCTTCCTTTTTGTCTATATTTTTCAACAACTTAGGAAGCAGCTCCATCATTTTTGCTATAGATACGTCTTCTAAACTAAGCTCGTCCTCTATTATAACCTCTTCTTTTTTTCTAAAGAATCTTTCGTGTTCTTCATCAGCTTTTTCTTTTAATTCTTTAGATACTTGCTTGTATTTTTTATATTCTTTAAGTCTTTCAACAAGTTCAATTCTTGGATCCTCTTCCTCAGAATCCTCTCTTTGAAGATAAAGTAAATATCTAGATTTTATTTCGACCAACTTTGACGCCATAGTTATAAAGTCACTAGTTATTTCCATATCCATAGCTTCCATAGCATCTAGGTAATCAAGATACTGTTTTGTTATTTCTGAAATAGCTATATCCTTTATATCTATCTTATGTTTTGTCACAAGGTCGTACAAAAGGTCCATAGGTCCCTCATATACCTTTAATTGTACATTGTATTTCATATAATCTCCTCTTTAAGTAGTTATTAGATTATTTTTATTAATTATTAAAACATAAACATCTGTACTATTGTTGCAAATAAACCATGTATAGGATTTATTATTATTCTATACGCACCAGTTATAAGAAGTAATATAAGTACAAATCCACTTATTCTTTCAAATTTGTACGCATATTCTCTCCACTGATATGGTATAAATGTTTCTATTACTCCCCATCCATCTAGTGGTGGTACCGGAAGTAAGTTAAATGCAGCAAACCCTATATTATATATTATACATGTATATGTTAAAACCTGTACTCCATATATAGGAACATTTTTGTAAATTGTAGCACATACTATAGCTGTAAGTAGATTGCAGCATACTCCTGCAATAGATACTATAAAGTTCCCTACTCTGTAGTTTTTGTAATTCATAGGATTTACTGGAACTGGTTTAGCCCAACCTATGTGGAATATTATCATCGCAAGTAGTCCAAGTGGGTCTACGTGCTTTATAGGGTTTAATGTCATCCTTCCATATAATTTAGCTGTATCATCTCCTAAAAGATGCGCTGAATAAGCGTGTCCAAATTCATGTACTGATATTGCGATTGCTATCCCTGCAGCAGTCGCCACTATTGTTGCTATATCCATAAAATCTTTTCCTTTCAAAATTATTTTAATCATTATATATTATATTAATTATTATATATTATAACTAATATATTCAGATTTATCAAATTAGGTTTTGTGGATATTTTTAAATTTTTAGCTTTATTTTTCAAAACTTTTTTATTTTTATTATTCTCATAAAAAAAGATGCCTCAGCTAGAGACATCTTTTACAAATCTATAATATTAGTTTTTTCCTAATAATTTGAACATGTTCTTTTTATAAACTTCAACACCTGGCTGGTTGAATGGGTTTATATCTATCATGTAGCAAGTCATTGCACAAGCTCTAAAGAAGAAGTAGCATAAGTATCCAAAGCTCTTAGCACTCATATCATCTACAGTTATTAAAAGGTTTGGTACTCCACCTGTATTTTCGTGAGCATCTAATGTACCCTGCATTGCCATTTTATTTATCCAGTCTACATTTTTACCAGCTAAGTAGTTCATTCCGTCCATATTTTCTTCATCTGAAGGGAATATAACATCTTCTATTGGTTTTTCAAATAATACTAATGTTTCAAATAAACATTTAGTTCCATCCTGAACAAACTGTCCTAATGAGTGAAGGTCTGTTGAGAATGTAGCACTACATGGTAATACACCTTTTCCATCTTTACCTTCTGATTCACCAAATAACTGTTTCCACCATTCAGCAAGCATTGTTGTATTTAAGTCGTAAGTTACGAACATTTCTGCGTTTTTACCTTTTCCTTCTAAAACTCTTCTAGCTACTGCATATGCATAAGCTGGGTTTTTAGTAAGGTCTGGATCTGCTAAATCGTTGTAAGCTTCTTCAACACCTGCCATTAAATCATCTATGCTTATTCCAGCAACTGCTATTGGTAATAGACCAACTGGAGTTATAACAGAGTATCTACCACCTATATCATCTGGTATTACGAAAGTAGTATAACCTTCTTTGTCAGACATAGCTCTTAATGTACCTCTTGATTTATCAGTTGTTGCAAATATTCTATTTTTAGCTTCGTCTTTTCCGTATTTCTTTTCCATGAACTGTTTTAATAAACGGAAAGCTAAAGCTGTTTCAGTTGTTGTTCCTGATTTAGATATTACGTTTACACAAACTTCTTTGTTTTCTATATATTTCATAACCTGCGCTATGTATGTAGAAGAGAATGTGTTACCAACGAATATTATTTCTGGTTTTTTGTCAGCATATAATCCGTTTATCATTTCTATAGCTGCACGAGCACCTAAGTATGATCCACCTATACCACATACAAGGAATACGTCACAGTTTTCTCTTATGTATTTAGCACTTTCTTTTACTTTTTCAAATTCTTCTTTATCGTAGTTTTTATACCAATCTACCCATCCTAAGAAATCATTTCCTGTTCCTGTTTTTTCTACTATTTCTTTGTGAAGAGCATTAACTCTGTCCTGATGAGCTAATATTTCTTCCATTTTACATGCATGTGAAGCATCAAATTTTATCATAATATTTTTCTCCTTTGTATTTATTTTATATAGCTTTCCCACCTTAAAATATATACACTTTATAAGGATATATTATACCAATTTTCAATTTTAGTAAAGCCTAACTTTTGGCTATATTACTAGGTTTTAACAATATTTTTTCAAGAAATCGTTTTTTCTATTATATATAATAACTATCTCAAAAATATTTTTTATTTATTTTTTGTGGATTCTGCTTTTTTTATATCAGATATTCTTTTTAATTCGTAAATAGATACTGCTAAACATCCTGCTGCACTTATAAGTGTCATTGTAGATTTATCAATTCCACTAAAATAAACATACATACACGCTACTGTTAAAAAAGCAAATCCTGCAGCAGCTCCAAATCTAGTCTTTGTTGTAATCTTTTTTCTCAATTTAAACTCTCCTAACTCTAAAATTTAAACTTATATATATAAAAAGCCGGAATAGAATTCCGGCCATTTATTTCTATTATACAAATCCTAAACTTCCATTATTATAGGTAGTATCATTGGATTTCTCTTTGTCTTCTGGTAAAGATATTCTTTTAACTGTTCTTTTATATTGTTCTTTAGATATGCCCATTCTTTTATGTTGTGTTCTTCACATTCACTTAGCACATCTCTAACTATCTGTTTAGCTCCATCCATAAGGTCTTCAGATTCTCTTACATATACAAATCCTCTTGATATTATATCTGGACCTGCAAGCACTCTTCCTTCTTCTTTAGATATTGTTACAACTATTGTCATAAGTCCATCTTCAGAAAGGTGTTTTCTATCTCTAAGTACTATGTTTCCAACATCCCCAACACCTAGTCCATCTACTAGTATATTTCCTGTTGCAACCTTACCTTTTATAGAGGCTTCATCTTTGTTTACTTCTAGTATATCTCCATTATTTATAACGAAGATATCTTCTTTATTCATTCCAAGGCCTCTAGCAAGCTCAGCATGTTTTTTAAGCATTCTATATTCACCGTGAGCTGGTAAGAAGAATTTAGGCTTAACTAATCTAAGCATTAATTTTAATTCCTGCTGACATGCATGTCCTGAAACGTGTATGTCTGCTATATCACTAGAAACAACTTCAGCACCTTTTTCAAGTAAGAAGTTTATTACCTTAGATATCAGTTTTTCGTTACCTGGAATTGGATGAGCTGATATTATAACAAGGTCACCTTCTTTTATTTCTATTTTCTTGTGTTCTGAATTTGCCATTCTTGCAAGTGCTGACATAGGTTCTCCCTGTGAACCAGTAGTTATTATTACTAGTTCTTTGTCTTCATAGTTACCTACATCATTTAAATCTATTATCATATCGTCTTCTACTTCAAGATATCCAAGTTCTTTTGCTACGTTTACTACATTTAACATAGATCTTCCTGAAACAGTAACTTTTCTACCGTGTTTTTTAGCCGCATCTACAACCTGCTGTAATCTATGTATATTTGATGCGAATGTAGCAACTATTATTCTGCTATCCCCTGCTTTAGTGAATAAATCATCTAAACCTATTCCAACTTTTTTCTCTGATTTAGTATATCCTGGTCTTTCAGCATTAGTACTATCTGAAAGCATTAGGATTACTCCTTCTTCACTTAATTCACATATTCTCCGGAAATCCATTACATCTCCGTCTATTGGTGTTAAGTCTACTTTAAAGTCTCCTGTGTGGAATATTACACCCTGGTCTGTATGTACAGCTATAGAATATGAATCCGGTATACTGTGAGTAGTTTTTATAAACTCTACTTCCATATTTCTAAGCTTTATAACTTCACGTGGTTTTATTATATGAAGTTCTACATTTTCTAATTTATGTTCTTTTAATTTAACCTCTAAAAGACCCATGCTTAATCTCGAACCGTATACTGGTATATTTATCTTCTTTAATAGATAAGGTAAAGCACCTATATGGTCTTCATGGCCGTGTGTTATAAATATCCCTTTTATTTTATCCCTATTTTTAACTAAATAAGTTATATCCGGTATAACTATGTCTATACCTAGCATTTCGTCTTCTGGGAAGCTCAAACCTGCATCGATTATCATTATCTCGTCTCTATACTCGATAACAGTCATGTTCTTTCCTATCTCATTCATTCCCCCAAGAGGAATGACCTTTATCTGTTCATCGTTTTTAAACAATAACATCATCTCCTTCTATTTATTTTTTTATATTTTTCATTCAATCATAATCCTTTAAAATAATTTAAAACTCTAATCATTTTAGTGTATATATACGCTCTCCCTAAAATTCTATATAAATCTACATACACATCGTATCTACAAAAATATATCCGGTAAAACAGGATTTCTCCGCAATAAAATCCTGGTTATATGCTACCGGAAATTTTCGTTTTACAGATTAAATTTTTAATAATTCTTCACGACCACTTTACCAGTTAATATTATTGTAACATAGATTACATTATAATTTAAGATTTATTTATATTTCTAAAATAATTAACATTTCACTATTTAACACAAATTCTCTATTTTTCAATATCCTCGTTGAATTTTTTTAATTTTTCTTTATAAAAAATTCAGATATTTTTCATAAACATTTTTTATCTTTAAACTATATTTTCTTAAACAATATGATATAATTAATTGTAATTTATAGAAACACACGTTCTGTAAAAATATTATCTTGGAGGTAAAAAATGCGAGGTAAAACTCATTGTGCTGTAGGAATTATAGCCGGTATTCAATTATCACTAGTATTATCACAACCTATAACCCCTACTAGTATTCTGACTTCCGCTGTATTTTCTACGCTCCCGGATTTAGATAAATCCAACTCTATAATAGCTGGGACAATTTTTAGAAAGAAATTTTCAAAGTTTTTATATAAGTTGCTTATTTTTTCGCTGAATCTTTTTATATTTTTCCTATCTATAAAAGTCAGCAGTAGCTTTTTTATAAGCGCAGTTATTACATTTTTTGCAATAGCATTTTTAGAAAAAAAGCTCACCCATTACAATATGAGAAAATCTCTTATTACAGCTACCTTGCTTCTTTTAGCATTGGTTTTAATAATTTCTAAAGTAGATATATCTTTTGTCATACCTATTTTAGTATTTTCGGTATTTCCATGGCTAAAGCATAGAAACTTTTCTCATAGTATTTTAATGGTTTTAATAGTTTATATAATTATGAATCCACTAGGAGAGTTTTTTAACTACGATTCATTAGGGCTTATGGCTTCCTCTATGTATCTACTTCATATAATTTGCGATATGTTCACAAAACGGGGTGTAGCTATCTTCTACCCATTCTCAAAGAATATGATTTCTGTGGGATATATAAGAGTTGGTGGAAGGTTTAGTAATATAATAGAAAGTCTATTAGTCTTTGTTTTAATTTTATTTACAATATATCTTGTTTTTAAATTTGTATAAAAGACAATAAAAAAAGAACTATCTATAAATCTTTTGTTTATGATTTATATATAGTTCTTTATTATTGTCTAATTTTTTTATTTTTGTATATTTATTTATCTTTTTTCATCTCTCTATAACAGTCTTCACAATATCCATCGAATTTAAGATCATGATTAACTACATGGAATTTGTAGTTTTCCTGAATTTTCATTTCTATATCTTTAAGAAGATCTTCTTCAACACCAATTATTTTTCCACAGTTTTTACATACTAAATGATGATGATTGTGTCCTTCATTATCAAGGTCTATTTCATATCTTATACAGCCATCATCTAAATTTAACTTTGATATAGCTCCTATTTCGTCTAATAGCTGCATCGTTCTATATACTGTTGCTAAACCTATTTCTGGGCAATTTTCTCTTACTTTATCGTATATTTCCTCACTGCTAAGATGATAGTATCGATTTTCAAGAAGAACTTCTATTATAGCTCTCCTTTGTGGAGTAATCTTAAAGCCTGTCTTTTTTAGTTTTTCTTTTAAAAGATCCATTCCATTATTCATATTTACCACACCTTTTCTCATTTATTAATCAATATAAGTTAAAATAAATGCTGTAATAGAGCTTAACTCTACTACAGCATTATATAATTTTACTTATTATTCATCAAAGTTAAGACCTTCTTCTTCCATTAAAGCTTCGTAAACAGCTACAACAGTTGAATACTCATTGTCGTCTTCTAATGGAACTAGCATTTCTCCCTGTTCGTCTTCATCTATTCTATATATATATGCTTCTTCGTCTTCGTTGTCTTCTAAAGGCATTAATATAGCATACTCTTTTTCTTCTGCTTCTAAAGTTAATATTATCTCAAAAGGTACTTCTTCTCCATTTTCATCTATTAGGTTTACTACATTTTCATTCATTTCTTCCATTGGTCTCACCTCATTACCTATTATTTGATTTTATTATATAACAAATTTTATATAATAACAATTACGTTTTCTTACTTATTAATCTCTTACATATGAAAATCAATCAATTATCATCTATTCTATATGATAATACCCAAATTTTCATACTTTATTCAATTTTTTTGTTATTTAACTTTAAAATCTAAATATCCTTGAAGAATTAATACCGCTGCCATCATGTCTATTACATTTTTTCTTTTCTTTCTGCTTACATCTGCAGTTATAAGAGTTTTTTCAGCTGCAACGGTAGTAAGTCTTTCATCCCAAAATTCTATTTCTAGTCCTGTTTCTTCTTTTATTAATTCACAGAATTTCTGTACTTTTTCGCCCTGAGGACCAACAGTACCATTCATATTTTTAGGAAGACCAGATACTATTAGATTTACCTGTTTTTCTTTTATTATCTGTTTTATTTCTTCTATATCGTTCTTTTTGCTAGTTCTTTTTATAGTCTTGATACCCTGAGCTGTCATTCCCATAAGGTCACTTACTGCAACACCTATAGTTTTATCTCCTATATCAAGGCCCATTATTCTACCTGTTAGCATCTATTTTCTCCTTTTTATCCTCGTTTAAAATCATATTTATAGTTATTATCATCACCGGTATAAGGATATATATAGATGCAGTAGAGGCTGCTACTATACCAGAGTCGTTTACTAGTAGAGTTATTATACAACCTACCATAGCTGCAACAAATCCTCTAAATACCATAGGATATTTACCTGCTATTACTCTAAAGTGTTTATTTGGTTTGAATATTAATGCTGCGATTATAACTATTCCAACTATTAATATATTAACCCATACACTAGTCTGTGCTAATTTAACATTCATCTGGATTTTTCTAGTAAATATAAGAACTATTTCACCTGGTCCATTTAACATTATCTGCTGAACAAATAGTCCTAAGTGAGATGGACTTCCTGAAGATAAATCCATAAATGCAAACACTCCAACTACTGCAACAACTGCAAGACCTATTCCTACAATCTTTTTCCAGTCAACTTTAACATTGTACATAAGAAGCACAAATAGTAAATATGCAGCGCATTCAGATATCGCACCACCGACATTTGCACCCATAGATGGATATGCACTAGTTATTAATATTACACCAAATGAAGCTGCAGCAACCCATTTTGGTATTTTTTTGTAGTATAGAAGTACTGCAAATGCAAATACTGCACTTCCTATAGTAACACCTTCATATTCATTTCCTATACCGTAGTATCTAGCACCTACCATAGCATCGTAACTCATTATGTTATTTTTCATAAGATATGTTCCAAATACAGCATCTACGGCAATCAGCACTATAGTAACAAGTGCTATGAATCCCATCTGTTTTAGATCATCATCTTTAAACATAGCCTTAGCTATGAAGTATATTAAGAATGTCACACCTATTACAGCTAAAGACATACTTACCTGTCCACTAAAATCAAATATTGGAGCTACCATAAATGATAACGGCATTATTATACCGAATTTGATAAGCTCTTTAAGTATAGTAAACAGTTTATCTTTATATTTTGGAGCAATTCTCTTAGCTAAAAGTACTGCTATTAAGCCTATTACCCAAGACGCAGACACTACTCCTACAAAAGTATTTACAACACCAGCTCTTATTAAAGCTGCTGAATTTATTTTTGAGTATTCTTTCTGAAGAAACTCTATATTATTTTCTTTTTCAACATTAGAGATAGTTCTACCTAACATCATTTCATTAGATAAACCAAAATGGTTAAGTATGTCTACACCTATATCCATATTTGCTATTATCCCATCTCTTCTTGTTGTAGCTGAAGTTAATACTCCTTTTCCAGAAACTCCTTTAGAGAATTTCATAACTGGAGAAAGTCTTTTCTTATTGCTGTAATCTAAATTGCTAGGGAATGCACTTACTATATAAACAGTGTCGTTTTCACCTACCATAGAAAATACATCTTTTAGATAAGAATTTATTCTGCTGTATGTTTTAGCTTTCATCTTAGCATAAGTATTTTCATTTAGATTCATTTTATACTCATCTAGTCTATATGTATCCCCTAGGTCTACATATACGGCATCAGTGTTCTTATAAAGTTCTTTTGTTTCAGCTTTAAGTTTTTTATAATCTGTAGAGATTCCAAATGGCATACTATTATCTTTTATATTGATATCGTCTATATTACCATAATCAACTCTTCCATAATTATCCATAGCTGCAAAAGCTACATTTCTATTTTTTACAAGAGTCCCATCGTAATCGTGGTAATCAGCATTACCTATTACTGATGTCTTATATCCATTTTCAGAAAGAATCTGCCCTACCATACCAAGAGTAGATTCAAACTCTCCCTTTTCAATATTCTCATTAGAAGACCTATTTGCCTCCATATTGACTATTTTTTTAGCTTTTTTGCCTGTAGAAGCTTCATATTCTTTAGCTTCGGCTGCATTTGGCTGTACAAAATCTACAGCAACTTTTTTATCAAACTGGGCTATTGTAGATCTCCCTGTAGCTCCCATAGTAGCTAAACTTCTTGCGTCGTCGTTACCCTGGTCACCCTTGATATTCATAAATCCTACATAGCCTTCTTTTTCAACTCTATTTCCAATCTCTTTTATGTTCATCATATTTTCAAGACTAGTTCTACTCATATTTATAAATATAACTTTTCCTCTTGCTGATTCTGCATTTACAGTAGAAAAAGCAGAACTAAAAATTATAAATAGAGATGCAAGTATTGATATAAACTTTCTGAACATTTATTTACCTACTTTCCTCTAGATATTTAGTTATAACCTCTTCAAGAATTTCATCTCTTTCAAATCTTCTGATTATCCCTCTTGCGTCCTTATAACTAGTTATATAACTAGAATCTCCTGATAGGAGATATCCTATTATTTGGTTTACGGGGTTATACCCTTTTTCTTTAAGGGCCCCATAAACTATTTTCATCGCTTCTTCAACAGTCATTTTTTCCTGCTGTGCTCCTTCAAATTTCATAGTGAAATCCATATTATCCATTTATCTCATTCCTCCTTTTTTAGAGAAATTATTTTACCTGAGATTCTATAACTTCCTTAGCATAATTTAAAGCTTCGTCAACTTTTGCTGGTTCTGTAGCACCTGCCTGAGCCATGTTAGGTCTACCTCCACCTTTTCCGCCAGCTATCTTAGCTACTTCTCTTACTATATTTCCAGAATGAACACCTTTTTCTATAACGTCTTTAGTTGCAGTAACAACAAAGTTTACTTTTCCATCAGCAACATTTGCTAATACAACTACACCACTTCCCATTTTATCCCTTAAATTATCAGCAGTATCTCTTAAAGTATTCATATCCATATTTTCGTATTTATTAGTAACTAGGTTAACACCTTTCACTTCTACTTTTGAATCTAAAGCAGAGTCAGCTGACTGCATACTTATCTGAGTTTTTAAATTATGTAATTCTTTCTCTAAGTTTTTATTTTCCTCTAAAACATTTTCTACTCTGTGTAAAAGTCCATCTTCTTTAGCTTTTATTGTAGCACAAACTTTGGCAATTAACTCATCTTTTTTGTTCATATATTCATAAACTGCTTTTCCAGTTACTGCTTCTATTCTTCTAACACCTGCAGCTACACCGCCTTCAGATATTATTTTGAACATTCCAGCCTGTGCAGTATTTGAAAGGTGAGCACCTCCACAAAGTTCCATTGAGTAATCTCCCATAGAAACTACTCTAACTTCATTTCCGTATTTTTCACCGAATAATGCTGCAGCTCCTTTAGCTTTTGCTGCATTTATATCCATTGTTTCAGCTACTACATCGTAAGCGTTGAATATAGCATTGTTTACTTTTTCTTCTATTGTTTTTAATTCTTCTTTTGTAACTGCTTCAAAGTGAGTAAAGTCGAATCTTAATCTATCTGCAGTAACTAATGAACCTGCCTGGTTTGCATGATCCCCTAATACTTCTTTTAATGCTTTGTGTAATAAGTGAGTTGCAGTATGGTTTCTTGAACATGCCATTCTGTTTTCTCTATCTACTTCACAAGTTAAAACATCTCCAGCTTTTAATTCACCTGCTACTACTGTACCAAAGTGTTTTATACTTCCTGCTGGACCTTTTTTAGTATTTTTAACAGCTACTGTACAATTATCATTTTTAAGAACACCGCAGTCTCCTGCCTGTCCACCACCTTCTGGATAGAAGTTAGTTTTGTCTAATACTACAACAACATCTTTTCCTTCAGATGCTGATTCTACTATTTCAGAATCTTCAACTATAGCTAATACTTTACCTTCACCTGTTAATTCAACGTACCCTACAAATTCAGATTCTACATTTTCTTCTTTAGCAAGAGGATCTTCTTTCCAGCTTTCACCGTCCATGTTTCCTCTAGCTGTTCTAGCTCTTTCTTTCTGTTTTTCCATTTCTTCGCTGAATTCTTCTTCATTAACAGAAAGACCTTCTTCTCTTAATATTTCAACTGTTAAATCTAGAGGGAATCCATATGTATCGTAAAGCTTAAATGCTATTTCTCCGCTAAGAACTGTTTTTCCTTCTTTTTTAAGTTCTTCTTTATAAGAATTTAACATTTCCATTCCCTGATCTATTGTTTCATTGAATTTTTCTTCTTCTATTTTTATAACTTTTTTGATGTAATCTTCTTTTTCTACTAATTCTGGATAAGCATCTCCACTAACTTTTATAACTTCATCAACTAATCCATTTAAGAATGTTCCTTTTATTCCAAGAAGTTTACCATGTCTAGCAGCTCTTCTTAATAATCTTCTTAATATATATCCTCTACCTTCATTTGATGGTAATACTCCATCTGCTATAAGGAATGATACGGCTCTTATGTGGTCAGTTATTATTCTTATAGATTTATCATTTGCTTTATCTTTTCCGTATTCTACACCTGCAACTTTAGAAACAGCTTCTAAAACTGAATGTATAGTATCTACTTCGAATATATTGTCAACACCCTGCATTATACAAGCTATTCTTTCAAGTCCCATACCTGTATCTATGTTTTTATTTTCTAATTCGCTGTAGCTTCCATCTTCTTCTTTAGAGAACTGAGTGAATACGTGGTTCCAGAATTCTAAGAATCTATCGCAGTCACATCCTGGTTTACAATCAGGGCTATCACATCCGTATTCTTCTCCTCTATCGAAGTATATTTCTGAACAAGGTCCACATGGTCCAAGACCTATTTCCCAGAAGTTGTCGTCTTTTCCAAGTCTAACTATTCTTTCTTCAGGGAATCCCATTTCTTTTGACCATATATCAAATGCTTCGTCGTCTTCTTCATATACAGTAACCCATATTTTTTCTTCTGGTATGTTTAGCCATTTAGTAGCAAACTCCCATCCCCAAGCTAATGATTCTCTTTTGAAGTAATCACCAAATGAGAAGTTTCCTAGCATTTCAAAGAATGTAGCGTGTCTAGCTGTAACACCGACATTTTCTATATCCCCTGTTCTTATACATTTCTGACAAGTAGCCATTCTGTTCTTTGGTGGAACTTCTACTCCTGAGAAATAGTTTTTAAGAGGAGCCATACCAGCATTTATTAAAAGTAAACTCTTGTCGTTGTTTGGTACAAGAGGATAACTAGCTCCTACATAATGATCTTTAGTTTTGAAGAACTCTAAAAATTTACTTCTTATTTCGTTTAAACCCATTTTTTCCATAACATTTGCCTCCCAATTTTTATATTTTTTCGTTTCGGAAAATAAAAAAACTCGCTCCCTATGATAAACATAGGGGCGAGTATTATTCGCGGTACCACCCTAATTTACAGATAAATATCTGCTTCTCCGGTAATCCTTAGCTATAACGTCGCTACCGTAAATCTCTAATAGTAAAATACGTTCAAGATTTATGCTCCAAGACTGCTTCAATCTGCCTATTCCAAGGGTTCTCAGCTATTCCCTCTCTCTGTGCAAAATCAGTAGATTTACTCCTTCTTTTCTTTGCATTTGATAAATATTTTTATTTGTCATATATTTAATATGATACTCGATTATTCTGACATTTTCAAGATTTTTTTCTTTTAGAGAAATATTTTTTATAATATATCGTCGATAACTCCTCCACCGACTAATATATCTCCGTCGTACATAACCAAAGACTGACCTTTAGTTATAGCTCTCTGCGCCTCTTCAAATACAACCTTGGCTGTATTGTCAGATAGTTTAGTTACAGTAGCTAAAGATGGCTTGGCTGCATATCTAACTTTTGCATATACTTTAAACTCATCTACATCTGCAAAATCAAATGGAATTGTATTTACGTCTTTAATGACAAGTTCTTTTTTGAAAAGATCGTCATTGCTTCCAAGTACTACTCTATTTTTCTTTGCATTTATATCAACTACAAACATAGGCTTACCAAAAGCTATTCCAAGCCCTTTTCTCTGTCCTATTGTGTAGTTTATAATTCCATTGTGTTTTCCTAGTACTGTTCCGTCAGCTTCTACAAATTCCCCCGTTTTGATTTTTATATCTGAGTTTTCTTTTAAATATCTTACATAGTCGTTGTCTTTTATAAAGCATATTTCCTGGCTGTCCTTCTTATTGTGGACATCAAGACCTATTTTCTTAGCTATTTCTCTTACTGTATCCTTTTCATAGTTTCCTATAGGAAGTAGTATTCTCTCTAGCTGTTCCTGTTTTATATTGTAAAGGTTGTAAGTCTGGTCTTTTTTAGCAGATTCACCTTTTTTAAGAACTAATCTGCCTGTCTTTTCATCTCTTTCTACTCTGGCATAATGCCCAGTAGCTACATAGTCACAGCCAAACTTTTCTGCAACGTCAAAAAATAGACCGAACTTTATAAACTTATTACATACTATACAAGGGTTAGGAGTTCTACCTTCTGCATACTCTTTTATAAAATCGTCTATTACCTTTTCTTTAAATTCTCTTCTAAAATCTAGTACATGTAGTGGAATATCTAACTTTTCAGCTACTCTTCTCGCATCTCTTATACTATCTTCTGTCATTCTTTTTTCTTCTTCAGTATTATCATTTGAAAGCATCATATTGACACCAATCACATCATAACCCTGTTCCTTTAAAAGATATGCAGCGACGGAGCTATCAACTCCGCCGCTCATACCTAGCATAACTTTCTTCTTCATTTATTTAACACCTCTAATGTTTTCTGAATTAATTGCTAGTCTTCTTCTATTTCTTCATGTTCATGCGCATCAGTTATTTCGTATCCTTCAAGCTCTGGTATAACTATGTTGTGTTTCTGAGCATAATCTATAAGAGCTGCTTTTACTGCCTGTTCTGCAAGTACTGAACAGTGCATTTTTACTGGTGGTAGTCCATCTAATGCTTCAGCAACTGCTTTATTTGTTAACTGAAGAGCTTCGTGTATGCTCTTTCCTTTTATCATTTCTGTTGCCATTGATGAACTTGCTATAGCACTTCCACATCCGAAAGTCTTGAATTTAACGTCTTTTATTATATCATCTTCTATATCAAGATATATTTTCATTATATCTCCACAAGTTGGGTTACCAACTTCTCCAACTCCACTTGCGTCCTCTATTGATCCCATGTTTCTTGGGTTCATGAAATGGTCCATAACTTTATCACTATACTGCATAATAATTTCCTCCGTAATTTTAAATATATTTTTCCGATTCTTTAATTTATTTATTTTGATTTACTTTTATTCTTTTACTTTTGTTTATAAATAATTCTTATTTCCCTTCAGCCTGTAAAGCTTCTTCGTATAAAGGAGACATACTTCTTAATCTTTCTATTACCTTAGGTAATACTTCTAGTATGTAGTCTATATCCTCATCAGTTGTAAAATCTCCAACTGTTAATCTTAAAGATCCATGAGCTATTTCGTGTGGTAAGCCTATTGCTAAAAGTACATGTGATGGGTCTAATGATCCTGATGTACAAGCTGAACCACTTGATCCAGATATTCCAGCATGGTTAAGAAGTAATAATATTCCTTCACCTTCTATAAACTTAAATGCAAAGTTTGCATTTCCTGGAAGTCTATCTTCTAAGCTTCCGTTTATTCTAGTATAAGGTATTCTTTCTTTAACACCTTCTATAAGCTTGTTTCTAAGTCTTGTAAGCTCTTTTATATGGTTGTCCATATTAGCTTTAGCAAGTTCTGCTGCTTTACCATATCCTACTATTGCAGGTATGTTTTCTGTACCAGCTCTTCTTCTTTTTTCCTGAGCTCCACCGTGAACAAGATTGTCAAATCTAAGTCCTCTTCTTATGAATAAAGCTCCTACTCCTTTTGGTCCGTATATCTTATGAGAAGACATACTTACCATATCTACACCAAGTTCTTTAACATCTACTGGTATATTTCCTGCTGCCTGAACAGCATCTGTATGGAATAGTATTTTATGTTTTTTAGCAACTTCTACTAATTCTTTTATAGGTTCTACTGTACCTATTTCGTTATTTGCAAACATTATACTGATTAGTATTGTGTTGTCTTTTATCGCATTTTCTAAAGCTTCTGGGCTAACTTTACCTTCTTCATCTACATCAAGATAAGTAACTTCAAATCCAAAGTTCTTTTCTAAGTATTCGCAAGTATGTAGTACTGCATGATGTTCTATTTTTGAAGTTATTATGTGGTTTCCTTTACCTTTTCTCTGAAGGTCAAAGGCAACTCCTTTTATCGCCCAGTTATCACTTTCCGATCCACCAGCAGTGAAGTATATTTCATTTGGCTCTGCATTTATAAGAGCTGCAACTCTAGTTCTAGCTAGTTCTAAAGCTTCTTTAGCTTCATGACCATAGCTATAAAAACTAGATGCATTTCCAAATCCTTCGCTAAAATATGGAAGCATTTCATCTAACACTTCTTTTTTAACAGGTGTTGTTGCAGAATAGTCCATATAAATTCTTTTGTTTTCCATAGTTTTTCCCCTTCCATTTGCCATTTTGCAAATTTCAAATATATTTTAAACTAAAACTTAATTCCATTTGATTCATATTATTATTTATATCCTAAATTTAACATCTCAACCATTTTTTTATTGCTTGTTTAAATCTATTTTATAAATATCTTTTTCATCACTAGACAATCCATTGTCACCTATCCGATCGTCTACCATGTCTTGTAAAAAAGTAGTGTTTACAACATCATCTATTGCATTCTTCATCTTTTTCCATACTAGTCTAGTAGCACATTTATCTGAGTTGCTACAGACGCCTTCTTCTTTTAGACAATCTGATATAGTTATAGGACCTTCTAGGACATTTAATATATCTCCAACAGAAATCTCATCTGGCTTTCTAGCTAAGAAATATCCCCCTTGAGAGCCTCTTATACTTTTTACAAGGCCTGCTTTTTTTAATTTTGAGAATATCTGCTCTAAATACCGCTCTGAAACATTCTGCTTTTCAGATATATATTTTATAGATATAGGTTCTTCGCCATAGTTTAATGCTAGTTCAAACATAGCCTTTAATCCATATCTACCCTTTGTTGAAAGCTTCACTTTATCACCTTCTTTTAATTCCTACTGTTTTACTATGGTTTAATGATATTATATCCGACTATTTTTGTCAAGTATAAATTTCGACTATTTTACTCTACTTTGTTTTTTTCTACTAATACTCTTCAAATAAATTTTTATACTATTAATATCTTATAAACTTAAATAAAAAAACGCCTCAAACATAATTCAATATGCCTAAGACGTTTTGCAATCTATTTATTATTGTTTTTTCCGTTTTCTTTTACCTGTTTCCAATAAGAATCATACGCTTTTTCGTTCTTATTTTCTCCTGGAGTATAGTAAGTTTTTCCTTTTAATTCATCTGGAAGATACTGTTGCTCTATCCAATGATTAGGATAATTGTGAGGATATTTATATTCTACTCCTCTTCCCAATTTTTCTGCTCCTGCATAATGTGCATCTTTTAAATGATCTGGTATATCACCTATATCAGAATTTTCTACATCGTACATAGCTTTCTCTATTGCATCTATTACAGAGTTTGACTTTGGACACTGAGCTAGATATATAGTTGCCTGTGCAAGTGGCAATCTCGCCTCAGGAAAGCCAAGTTGAAGCGCCGACGATACACATGCGTATGTTATAGACACCGCATTGGGCACAGCTAATCCTACGTCCTCTGACGCCACACAAAGCAACCTTCTAGTTATATTCTGCATATCCTCTGCTTTTATAAGTCTAGCTAAATAGTGAAGGGCTGCATCTACATCAGATCCCCTTAGAGATTTATGAAATGCGGATAAAATAGAATATCCATCATCTCCTTTTCTGTCGTAACTCACAGATTTTGCTGTAGAGCTATCTAAAACATTTTGTAATGTTATATCTACCACTCCAGTAGCTATATTTATACCTAAATTAAATGCAAGTTCTAATCTATTTATAGCTGTTCTCATATCGCCGTTACTTATCCGAGCTATATGTTCTAAAGCTTCATTTTCAACATTTCCAATTGTATAAGTTTTATTGTCTTTTAATTTTTCTACACAATTTTTTAATCCTTCTACAACATCTTCTTTTTCAATAGGCTTAAATTCAAATACAACACTTCTGCTAAGTATCGCCTTGTATATTACAAAATACGGATTATCTGCCGTACTAGCTATCAATGTAACTGAGCCCTCTTCTATAACTTCAAGAAGCGACTGTTGCTGCTTCCTATTTAATGCCTGGATTTCGTCTAGCATCAGAATTATTCCATTAAATGAAAATAAATTCTCTCTCTTAGAAGCTTCTATAACCTCTTTTATCTCCTTAACACCACAGTTTACTGCGTTTAGTTTTACGTATTTTTTTCCTGTTGCATTGGCTATAATATTTGCAAGAGTTGTTTTTCCTGTACCTGGTGGTCCATAAAAAATCATATTTGGAATATTTCCACTCTGTATTATTCTATTCATAACCTTATTTTCACCGATTATATGACTTTGACCTACCATATCCTCAATTTTGCTAGGTCTAAATCTATCAGCAAATGGCTGCATAATTTCACCCTCTTTTTAATTGCATTGTATTAAAAAAGGGATACCAATTCTGATATCCCTCTTGCTTTTTAATTCACATTTTTTACAGAAATAAATTATCTGTTTTCTTTTGTTTTAGCAAGTTCTTCTAATAGCTTGTCGTTTAATATTCTTATATGTGTTCCCTTCATTCCAAGAGATCTAGACTCTATAACACCAGCACTTTCGAATTTTCTAAGGGCATTAACTATAACTGATCTAGTTATACCAACTCTATCAGCTATTTTACTAGCTACTAAAAGACCTTCTTTTCCGTCAAGCTCAGCAAATATATGCTCAACAGCTTCAAGTTCTGAATATGAAAGAGTTCCTATAGCCATCTGAACAACAGCTTTCTTTCTCATTTCTTCTTCCATTTCTTCACTTATAGCTCTTAATATTTCAAGCCCAACAACTGTAGCTGAATATTCAGCAACAACTAAATCTTCATCGTTGAAGTCTTTTTCATATCTAGTTATTATTAATGTTCCTAATCTTTCTCCACTGCCGTGAATTGGAACTACTATTGTTTTTTTGTTTAATCTACCATGTTCGTAAGGGAATATTTTTAGCATTTCTTCGCCAGTTATATTTTCCTTAGTATCTTCTATTTTTAATAGATTTTTAGTATATTCTTCTGGGAACCATTTCTGTTTTGTTATTTCATCTTCTATAACAGAACTATCTGCTTCATCAGTTAAATGAAGTCCTAATACCTTTCCTTTTGCGCTTATTATATAAGTATTAGATTCTAAAACATCACCTAGTACTCCTGCAAGTAGGTTAAAAGATATATTACTACCACCGCTAGTCTGTAAAGTTTTGTTTATTTTTCTTGTTTTCTGTAATAATTCACTTACCATATCGAAATTCATCTCCTTGTCAAACTGTTCTACACAATAAATAAAGTAGTTTGATTAATTATAATAATTTTACCATTTTTTTGATTTTTCCACAAAATCACATTTTTCTTTCTATACTACTAAAAAGATTATCACAAGTTGGGTTTGATTTCAATATAATTTTGTTACTTTTTTTAATTTTCAATATTTTATATATTATTTTTAATTTTAATTTATTTCGGAATTGTTTGATTTTGAGTGACAATTCAAAAAGATTCCCACTCAAAATCATTTTCCACTTAAATTAATTAATTTTTTCTTCTTTTTATTCTTCTATAATTTTCTCAAATCCACATTCTTTATTTGAGCAAATATGTTTTTTCCCTTTTTTAGATACTTTCTCTGTCATGTAAGAACCACATTCTGGACATACTTCCTCCACAGGTTTGTTCCATTCTATAAAGTCACAGTCTGGGTATTTACTGCATCCATAGAATGCTCTTCCTTTTTTAGTTTTTCTTACAATTATCTCGCCCTCTCCACATTTAGGACATTTTACACCTATTTTATTTATTATAGGTTTAGTATTTTTGCATTCTGGATAGTTTTTACAAGCCATAAATTTACCAAATCTACCGTATTTTATAACCATATTTGATCCACATAGCTCGCAAATTTCATCAGTTTCTACATCCATATTTACTTTTTCTATATTTTCAAGAGCTTCTTTTATAGCCTCTTCAAATGGCTCATAAGATTCTTTTACAACTTCTTTCCAATTAGCTTCACCTTCTTCAATTGTATCAAGCTCATTTTCAAGTTTAGCTGTAAAGTCTACATCCATAAGTTTTGCAAAGTTAGCTTCAAGTATTTCAGTTACTAATATACCTAACTCTGTTGGCTGAAGACTAGAACCATTTTTTTCTACATATTCCCTATTTAATATAGTAGCTATTGTAGGTGCATATGTACTAGGTCTACCTATTCCAAGTTCTTCAAGTGTTTTTACTAAACTAGCCTCTGTGTATCTAGCAGGTGGCTGAGTAAAGTGTTGCTCTGGGAAAATTCCATTTACTTTTAAATCGTCACCTTCTGATATTTCAGGAAGTATTCTATCTTCTCTATCGTAGAAGTTATATATTTTTGTATAACCATCAAATATCATTTTTGATCCAGTAGCTTTAAATGTATAGTTTTCTATCTGACATTCTACATTCATAAGTTCAAATTCAGAATCACTCATCTGGCTAGCAACAAATCTTCTCCATATTAGGTTGTAAAGTTTGTACTGGTCTTTACTTAAAGAGTCTTTTATACTGTCTGGAGTTCTATCTACAGATGTAGGTCTTATTGCCTCGTGTGCGTCCTGAACTTTTTTAGTACTCTTTTTATCAGATGATTTTTTTTCTTCTTTATAGTATTCATTTCCTAAAGTTTCTTTTATAAATACTTCTGCCTTACCTTTTGCTTCTTCTGATATTCTATTAGAGTCTGTTCTTATGTAAGAAATTAACCCTACAGTTCCTTCACCTTTTACATCTATACCTTCATATAATTCCTGGGCAATCATCATAGTTTTCTTAGTTGAGAATCCTAGTCTATTAACCCCTTCCTGCTGAAGTACACTAGTTGTAAATGGTTTTGGAGCAGATTTTTTTCTCTTTTTAGACTCAATTTTTACCACGTGTAAATCTTTATTTTCTATTATTTCTAATATTTTATTTACTTCTTCTTCGTTGTGTATTTCGGCTTTTTTACCGTCTATAGCAGATAGTTTGAAGTCTATATTCTCACCTGTTTTAGATTCAGATTTTGCATCTATTGTCCAATATTCAACTGGTTCAAATGCATTTATCTCTTTTTCTCTATCACAGATTAATTTTGTTGTAACAGACTGTACTCTACCTGCACTAAGTCCTTTTCTAAGTTTCTGCCAAAGAACTGGACTTATCTGATAACCTAACAATCTGTCTATAACCCTTCTAGCCTGCTGAGCATCAACTAAATCAAGATTAATTTTTCTAGGGTTTTTTATAGCTTTTCTTATAGCATCCTTTGTTATCTCGTTAAACTCTATTCTACAAGGCTCGTCATTTTCTATGCCTAGTATATGTTCAAGATGCCAAGAAATTGCTTCTCCTTCTCTATCGGGGTCGGTTGCAAGATAAACCTTACTAGCTTTTTTAGCTGATTTCTTTAAATCTTTTATAAGATCCCCTTTACCTCTTATGTTTATATATCCTGGTTCAAAGTTATTTTCTATATCAATTCCTAACTTACTTTTAGGAAGATCTCTAACATGACCAACAGATGCTTTTACTGTGTAATGGCTTTTACCAAGGAATTTTTCGATTGTTTTCGCCTTTGCTGGCGACTCGACTATAACTAATATTTTTGCCAAAAAACACACCTCCGTCATTAATTTATTCTTATATTTTCATACTGTAGACCCCCTTTTCAATTTCGAAAATAAGATCGTACAGTTTTAATTTTTCTACAATTGGATTTATTTTTTCAATGCCAAATTTAGTTTTTAAACATAAAGAATCCATATCTATACTACCATTTTTTCTGATAATATCAACTAAAATCTTCTCATCATCTTCTAAATCCGCATTTATATCGGCTTTTTCTATAGTATCATATTTTATTTCTTTTTCAAGTGTTTTAAACTTAAATACTTCAAATTCCTCTAAAACATCATCTATATTTTCAGTTAATTTTGCACCTTCTTTAATAAGTCTATGACATCCTTTGCTGTTTTCTGAAAATATACTTCCAGGTACAGCAAATACTGTTCTACCTTGCTCTGCTGCAAATTCCGCAGTTATAAGTGCGCCGCTCTTTTTAGCTGCTTCAACTATAATAACACCATCACTGAGTCCACTTATTATCCTATTTCTATTTGCAAAATAATGTGGATGAACTGTTTTGTTTATTCCATGCTCTGATATCACTGCTCCACCAGAATCAACAATTTTGTTCATTAACCATATATTCGTCTTTGGAAGGGGATTGTCTATCCCAGAACCTAAAACACCAAAAGTCTTTCCCTTACCTAAAAGGGATGCTTCATGGCTTATTGCGTCTACTCCTATTGCAAGCCCACTTATTATATCAGCTCCATAATCAGAAAGCTCTCTAGCAAGCTTTTTAGTACACTCTGCTCCGTACACAGTAGGTTTTCTCGAACCCACTATTCCAACCGAAAAATGTTTGCCTAGTGCAGACAGATTTCCTTTATAGAATAATACCTTTGGTGCATCGTATATATTAGCCAATTTATAAGGGTAATCATCATCTCCAATAACCGAATATTTTACATTCTTTTTGTAAAGAAGTTCCTTATAGTCATCTACATTCATCTTATTTTTACAATTAATGATACTACTCTTAACTTTATCATTTACTCCTTCAAGATTATATATTGTTTTCTCTGAAAAATCAAATATATCTTTCGTACCTGGTATTTTCTTTTCAATTTTGTCTATTGTCAAATTACTTAAACCAACAACACCATATAACCATAAATATGCATCTCTTTTATTCATTATTAAATTTCCTTTCTTTCATATATATTTTAATCGTGTAGCTTAGAAAAATACGTATAGTATGCCCTTCTCATTGAAAATGCCTCCAGTATATCACTTTCTTTAATATTTTCCCTCTGATCTAAATCTGCTATTGTCCTTGCTACTTTTAGAAGTTTTATATAACTTCTATTACTCAATCTATATTTATTAAAAATCATCTCTAAAACTTTCTCACAGCTATCATCTACAGCACAATACTTGTCGATTTCAGAACTATTCATATCCCTATTGAGTTTATTTTTATCGCCTTTAAACCTTTTGTACTGCATTCTTCTAGCTGCTTCAACTCTTTTCTTTATTTCTTCAGACGTTTCATTTTTTATTTTTGAATTAATCTCATCGAATGAAACTGATTTCACTTCTGTGAAAATATCAATTCTATCCAAAAATGGTCCTGATAACTTTCCTAGATACCTCTCTATGTTGTATCGTCTACATCTACACTCTATATTTGACCTGTAATATCCACAGGGACAAGGATTCATTGCAGCAACTAAAATAAAATCACTTGGATATGTTATGCTGTACTTCAATCTAGAGATATTTACACTTTTCTCCTCTATAGGCTGTCTTAACGACTCCAATGTTTTTCTGCTAAATTCTGCAACCTCATCCAAAAATAACACTCCCCTATGAGCCAATGTTATCTCTCCAGCCTTTGCATCTACTCCACCACCTATCAACGAAATTCCTGTACACGTATGATGAGGTGCTCTAAAAGGCCTGTTTTCTATAAGACCACTTCTTTCAACTGAATTTGAACAAACACTATATATCCTACTCACTTCAAGCATCTCTTCCCTAGTCATATCGGGGAAAATTGTAGGCATTCTCTTTGCTAAAAAAGATTTTCCAGATCCTGGTGGGCCTATCATAAGCATATTGTGACCACCTGCAACAGAAATCTCAGCACATCTTTTGACGTATATATTTCCCTTTATATCGCTAAAATCAATCTTTTCATCAACTGAGTTTTTTAATTCTTCATCCTTTAAAATATCTGATTTAATCCATTCAATTTCTATCTTTGTAATACCTCCATTTAATATAGAGATGCAGTTTTTCAAGCTACTTACAGGTATTATTTCAATCCCATCTATAAAGCTACATTCATTAAAATTATCTCTCGGTACAAATATCTTCTCGTATCCGTTTTCTTTCGCTCCTATTACAATAGGAAGAATTCCCTTTATAGACTTAACAGTTCCATCAAGCGATAACTCTCCAACAAAAACAGAATCCGTCATTTCTTTATCTTTTGCTTTTATTTTATCTCTCAATATTCCCATACTTATTGGCAAATCTAGAAATGAACCCTGTTTTTTCATATCTGCTGGAGATAAGTTTACAACTATCCTCGCATTTGGAAATCTATATCCACTATTTGTTATTGCCGACTTCACCCTCTCTCTAGCTTCCTTTATCTCTGTACTAGCAAGCCCAACTATATTAAACGCCGGCATTCCCTTTCCGATATCTACCTCTACTTTTATATCGCAACTGTCTATTCCAATTATATTTCTCGAATTTATAGAACTTATCATCTCAACACCTCCATCAAAATGCATCCACTATATGCCTAATTTTCTTATCATTCATATATATTTCCACAACGTCAAATCTAATAGAAACCTTATACAAATTTTTCTTCATTATATATTCCTGTGCTGTTTTTCTTATCTTACTTTGCTTAGTTTTACCCACAGCCTCTGCAGGAAATCCATATCTACAATCGCTTCTACTTTTAACCTCTATAAAAACTATTTCTGTTGTATCAAAAAAGGCTATTATATCGATTTCCCCAAATCTGCCTCTAAAATTTCTTTCTTTTATAGTTGCTCCCTTCTTTTTCAAAAATTCAGCAGCTATATCCTCACCAATTTTTCCCTTTTCTACATTATTCATATCTTTAATAAACCTCCAATCTTTCTCCTATTTTTATTATTTTCATAGAATTTATTTTTTATACTTTTCTTTTGCGTTTTGCTATTTTTATTTGATTTTATCTTTTGGATTTGTGATATTATATTTATAGAAGTTTTAATATTTTATCTTTTAAAGGGGGATTTTCTATGTTAAAAAAAATAGATCCAAAGGAATTAAATGTAAACCCATTCACTCTTTTAGACAATGATTGGGCACTTCTTATGGCAGGAGATAAAGATTCTTTCAATTCTATGACTGTTAGTTGGGGTGGCGTTGGAGTTCTTTGGAGAAAAAATGTATCTACTGTATATGTTAGACAGAGCAGATATACAAAAGAATTTATGGACAATAGCGATTACTATACGCTTACATTCTTAAAAGATGGATATAAAGATAAATTATCTCTTCTTGGAACAAAATCTGGTAGAGATATAGATAAGATGAATGTAGAAGGGTTAAATCTTGTAGAGTTAGAAAATGGATTTGGCTATGAAGAATCAAAATTAGTGCTTGTTTGTAAGAAACTGTTTAAGAATGATTTAAAAGAATCTCAGTTCTTAGTTGATGGATTATTTGATGAATGCTATCCAGACAAAGATGATTTCCACACAATGTATATTGGTGAAATAGTTGGATGCTATATAAATGAATAAATTTATTCACATTATTTTAATTGATATAAAAATGAAAAGTGCTACCATAATATTATTTATGATAGCACCTATTTTTTGATATTAAGTAGAATTTTTAAGTATTTTGTGAGCTAAAGTTTTATTGCATGTCTTCTATTTTTTCTTTTATACACATGTAGTAGTCTTTAGCTTCTAGAACCTGTGCTTCTAGCATGTCTATTAGTTCCTGCTGCCAGTCAGCACATTTGTCCTTTAGTTCCATAGGAAGGGCTCTGTCTGCGATATATCTGTCTATCCAGTCACCAGCAGATTTTATGATCTCTTCTCTTTCTTTTACAAATTTTTCAATTTCCTTTAGTACTGTATCATAATTTCTTTCAGTCATCTGACTTCCCTCCTTATTTTATTTGTATATATTATAATTCTATATTAAAACCTTTATTACCTTCTTTTTCTAAAAAATATTTTATTATTTTTATTGTATTATTATCTTTTTAAAAATTTAATAAATCTACACCTTAAAAAGTTAACTCCTTAGGCTAACTTTTGTTTTTAAACGTAAAAAGAGGCTGTCACAAAATTGCAACAACCTCATAAAATATTATCTTATCTATATATTACTTTTTCATCTATTTCTGATATGTTTGAACATCCAGTTAATATCATAGCACCTTTTAGTTCAGATTTTATTTTATTAACATAAGTTTCTACACCGTCTGTAGCACCACCAAATGAAGCTGTTACAAATGGTCTACCTATTAATACTGCATCTGCTCCAAGTCCTAGCATTTTAACGACATCTACACCAGTTCTTATACCACCGTCTACAAGTATTTTTATTTTTCCTTTTACAGCCTTAGCTATTTCAGGAAGAACATCTGCAGAACCTGGTGTAAAGTCTAATACTCTACCTCCATGATTAGATACTACTATAGCATCTGCTCCTGCTTCTACAGCCATTAAAGCGTCTTCTACAGTCATTATACCTTTTAGTATGAATGGTAGTTTTGTTGATTTAACTAATTCTTTTAGCTGCTCTAAATCTTTTGGAAGAACTGGTTTTCCATGTAAAGATAATGTAACTAATCCGCAAGCATCTATATCAACACCTACAGCAAAAGCCCCTGCTTCTTCGGCTAATCTTATTTTTTTGATTATATTTTCATTGTCCCAAGGTTTTATAAATACTATACCATTTCCATCGTGACATTTTAAAACATCTAAGTTTTCTATAAGGAATGCGTCGACTGCAGTATCTCCAACCATAGCATATATTCCAGCATTAGCACATCCTTCTACAACTGGTTCTATGTATTCTCTTTCTGTTAACTGTCCACCCATATTAAGAGTTGTTCCTGTTATTGGAGCTGCAAATATAGGAGCATCCATTTTTTTACCAAATAATTCTATTGAAGTATCAGGATCAGCTGCATTGTGGATAACTCTCATATTTAGTTTAACTCTTTCAAGAGCTCTTACATTTTCTATGAAAGCCTGTCCGCTTCCTTTTCCACCCATACCAGGTACTTCTCCTGCACAAGCCACGCCGTTGCAAACCTTACATACCTTGCAACTTCCATTTAATTTTTCTCTAGCGTTTTTTAGCATTTCATTGTAATCCATTTTTTATCCCCCAGATTTAAAAAATTTTCAGACTATTATGCCTTATTTCATTATAACACAATAATTATGTTATTTTCTTATTTTATGTTAATATATAACATTCTTTAAAAAACTTTTTCTATGTATTGGAGTTATTCCATTTTCATCTATAGCCTTGTAGTGCTCTGCTGTTCCATATCCTTTATGATGTGCAAATCCATATTCAGGATATATCTCATCATACTGGTACATTAAAGAGTCCCTAGTAACCTTTGCTAATATACTAGCTGCAGCTATTGATATCGACTTAGCATCTCCTTTTATTATAGAGTTCTGATCTATATCTACATCTGGTATATGAACAGCATCTGCTAATATATAGTCAGGTTGTTTTTTTAGACAGTTTAATGCTTTTCTCATCGCCATATACGTAGCATTTAATATGTTGTACTCATCTATTTCTTCATTTCCAACTATACCTATTCCATAATCTAAAGCCTCTTCTTTTATTATGTCAAATAATTCGTTTCTTTTATCCTCACTAAGTTTTTTAGAGTCGTTTATTCCAGGAATTTTAGTTCCCTGTTTTAAAACTACAACCGCAGCTACAACAGGTCCCGCAAGAGGTCCTCTTCCAGCTTCATCTACTCCAGCTATATAAGTATATCCCTTTTCATATCCTTCATTTTCGTAAGCATTTATTCTTTCAAGTCTTTCCTCTTCTAATCTTATCTTGTCTAATTTCTTAGCCAAACTAATAGCTATTTTATTTACAGACTTTCTATCATCGCCTTTCAATTCTTCTATAAATTCTAAATATTTATCTTCTCTTAAATTATCTGCTATTTCTTTAATTTCTTTTACACTCTTATCTCTCATAGCTTTTCTCCTATTCTTTAATCTTAGTCTACAAATATAATTATACATTAAAATTCATCTTTATTCATCAAAAGAAAAGACCGTCAGTAAAACCGACGGCCATTTTATTGGAATATAATTATTTTTTAATTTCAATTATTATGCTGATTTTTTTGAAGGTATAAAGTTACCTATTATAGCTGCTGCAGCAACTGGTAGTATCCAGTTAAATCCGAACTGAGCACCCGGAAGGTTAACTATAACTTCAACGCCCATTATTGTAAGTATACTTATTACTAATGCCATGTATGTTGCACATTTGAATACATTGTCATTTTTAATTTTGTGTCCGAATAATGATAATATGATTAATGTTATTGTAGCTGGATATACTATGCTTAGTATTGGAGCAGAGAATTTTATTATTGTACTAACACCGAAGTTAGATATTACTGCTGAGAATACACATACAGCTACTACTATATGTTCATATTTTAATTTTCCATTTGTTAATCCTGAGAAGTATCTTCCTGCTGCTGAAGTTAATCCTATAGATGTTGTTAAACATGCTAGAGCAACTATTATAGCAAGAAGTATTTTACCAGTCTGTCCTAATAAAGCTTCAGTTATTGCAACTATTAAAGCTGTCTGTTCTACGTCCATTCCGTACTGAGTAGAAACTGTTGCTCCTAAGTAGCAAAGTCCACCGTATACAAGACCCATACCTATAACTGCTATTGCACCTGCACCTATAGTAGCTTTTACCATAAGTTTTTCATCCTCGTATCCTTTTTCCATTATAGATACTATAACTATTGTAGAGAATACTGTTGCTGCTAATGTATCCATTGTCTGATATCCCTGGTTAACACCTTCTGCGAATACTGATGGAACTAATGTATCTGGTCTTATTTCTCCAAGTGGAGTTATTACACCTTTAACTATTAGTATAGCAAGAGCTATTAATAATGCTGGTGTTAAGAACTGACCTACTATATCTACAACTTTTGAAGGTTTTATTGTTAATACTAATGTTAATGCGAAGAATATTACTGAGAATAATATTGCATTGAATCCAGGTCCTATTGTTGGTAATATACCCATTTCATATGTTGTAGCAGCTGTTCTAGGTATTGCTAGAAGTGGCCCTATACATATTACTATTGCTGAACCTAATAAAACGCTTAGCTTATGCCCAGCTCTGTCAAACATTTTTGACGTATCCCCTCTAAATCTTGTAGCTGCGATTACTGCTAATAATGCTAAACCACCATCTGCAAATAAGAATCCTACAAATCCTGTAAACCAACTAGATCCTGATTCTACTCCAAGATAAGGTGGGAAAATTAAGTTACCAGCTCCGAAGAACATTGCGAATAATGCGAATCCAACTACCATTAAATCCTTAACTTCTACTTTCTGTTTACCCATTTTGGCACCTCCGTATTTGACTTATAATTCCTTAAGACTAATTATTTTTTTATTATTCCAAAAATTTTAATAATTTCTTAACCTGGCTTTATTATACATTTTAAATAAGTACTATGTCAATATATTTTTTTAATTTATAAAATTTTCACAAAATTTGCAAAACAAAATAAAACACTGTACTAGTTAAAAATACAGCGTTTTTCATTTTAAAACTTTTTATTAATTTTTATTTTAATTTGGTAAAAAATTATATACTATACATGCAATTTATTTATTTTATTTTATAAAATTTAAACAAATTAATTATCGACATATGTCTTTTTCGTAATTCAAAATTTATATATGTTAATTTGTTTAATTATTAACTAGGTATATTTTTATAAAATCTAACACTTATACTAATTTTTTAGCAAGCTTTTTTAGGTTTTACAAAGTTTCCTATTATACCAGCTATTATTACAGGCACTACCCAGTTAAATCCTAGTGGTGCAAATGGAAGTGAGTTTATAAATGGTACATTTACTCCATAGCTCTGTAATACTGTTAATGTACTTATTATTAATGACATATATGTAGCGAATTTGTATACATTGTCATTTTCTATTTTTTCTGTGAAGAATGCAAGCACTATAAGTACTATTGTTGGAGGATATACTATACTTAGTATTGGTGATGCAAATTTGATTATTGCTCCAACACCTATAGATGCCATACAAGCTGAGAATATACATACAGCTAGTACTATTTTTCCGTATGAGATCTTACCTTTTGTTAGGTTAGTAAAGTACTGTCCTGTTGCAGAAGTAAGACCTATTGAAGTTGTTAAACAAGCTAATGCAACTGCTACTGCTAGAACTGTTTTACCAACATTTCCAAGTAATCCCTGAGTTATATTAACTATAACCTGAGTCTGAACTGCATTTACATCGTTGAATGTAGAAACTGTTGCACCTAAGTAGCAAAGTCCACCATATACTAATGCTAGACCTACACAAGCTAATGCTCCAGCTTTTAGTATAGCTTTTAATTTATCGCTAGTTTCTGTATAACCTTTTTCATTCATAGATACTATAAGAACTGATGCAAGTGCTATTGCTGCAAAGGCATCCATTGTCTGATAACCCTGTGCTATACCTTCTGCTACAACACCTTCTATCATAGGTTCTTTTATGATTGGTCCAAGTGGTGATATAACACCTTTTACTATTATAACTGCTAATGCTATTAATAATGCTGGTGTTAAGAACTGACCTACTATATCTATAACTTTTGATGGTTTTATTGTTAATATGTAAGTTATTACGAAGAATACTATACAGAATATAACAACTGGTATTTTATCGCCAAATATTGGCATTATACCCATTTCGTAAGTTGTTGCTCCTGTTCTTGGTATAGCTAGAAGTGGTCCTATACAAAGTATATCTGCACATCCTATAGCTATTCCTAGCTTTTCTCCTGCTCTAGAGAACATCTTGTTAAGATCTCCCTCGAATTTTGTAGCAGCCATAACTGCTAATAATGCAAGTCCTGCATCTGCAAATGTGAAACCTATAAATGAGATTAACCATTTAGGTCCTGTTATAATTCCTAAGTATGGTGGGAATATTAAGTTCCCTGCTCCAAAGAACATTGCAAATAATGCAAATCCAAAGACTATAATGTCCTTACTACTCTTTTTGTGTTCCATTTCCTACTTCCCCCTTGAGTGAATAATTCTTTTAATTTTTTAATTTTTCCCTTTAAATAAAAAAATAAATACAATTGCTAACGTTTGCAATCTGTAAAAAATAAACTTTCAAAATACGATTCTAATTATATATTTGAGAAAAATTTCTGTCAATAATATAAAAATAGTCTTATTTTTTAGAATTTTCAAATGCATATTTTTGTCTTATATTTATCACGTATAATCTACAAATACCACTATATAGCCATTTCAAGTGACATTTAGATTAATTTTTATAATCTAATCTACTTTTGATACATTTAAATTTCCATGAATAATTTAAATTAATAATCTGATTTTTCTCTATATTTTCTTTTTTCTCTATAATGTTGATTTTTCAATAATTACTTTATTTCTAAAATATATATTGTTAATTTTTTTCTTCTTGTCAATTTATTATTTTTTCATTTTACAGAATATTTTGTATTATATGCTCATTTTAACGTCTTATCATTATTTTGTATACAACTATTTTTTTCTGAAACAATGATTTTATACGTTAAAAAATAAACCTCTTTTCCAAAATAAAAAAACCGAGAAATTTTTGAATAATATCTCGGTTTTGTATACTATTTTATATTAATTTTAATACTAACTAACCAAACTTTTCTATCTTATGCGTTTTCTAACTCAGAGTTTTTACCAGGAACAAAGTGTCCTATTACTCCAGCTATTAATACAGGTACTACCCAGTTAAATCCAAATTCTTTTAATGGTAGGTAGTCAAGGAATGGCATTGCCACACCGTAGCTCTGTATTACTGTTAATATACTTACTATTAAAGAAGTATATACTGCAAATTTGTATACGTTGTCATTCTGTATTTTTCCAGTGAAGAATGCAAGTATTACTAGAACTATTGTAGGTGGGTAAACTATGCTTAGTACTGGAGAAGCAACTTTGATTATTCCACCAACACCTATAGATGCCATACAAGCTGAGAATATACATACAGCAAGTACTACTGTTTTATATTTTAATTTTCCGCCAGATAGTTTTTCAAAGAACTGACCTGTTGCAGAAGTAAGACCTATTGAAGTTGTTAAACAAGCTAGTGCAACACACACTGCAAGTATAACTTTACCAGTCTGTCCTAAAAGACCTTCTGTTATATTAACTATTACCTGTGACTGCTGAGCGTCTACACCGTACATAGTAGAAACTGTTGCTCCTAAGAAGCAAAGACCACCGTATACTAATGCTAGACCAACACAAGCTAAAACTCCTGATTTCATTATAGCTTTTAATTTGTCGCCAACTGTATTGTATCCTTTTTCATTAAGAGATACTATAAGAACTGATGCAAGTGCTATTGCTGCAAAGGCATCCATTGTCTGATAACCCTGTGCTATACCTTCACCCACAACACCCTGAATCATTGGTTCTTCAACTATTGGTCCAAGTGGTGATATAATACCTTTAACTATTATAACTGCTAATGCTATTAATAATGCTGGTGTAAGAACCCGTCCTACTATATCTACAACCTTAGAAGGTTTTATTGTTAATACGTAAGTTATTATAAAGAATATTGCCGCAAATACTGCTATTGGAATAGTGTTTCCTAATAATGGCATGATACCCATTTCGTAAGTTGTAGCACCTGTTCTTGGTATTGCTAGGAATGGTCCTATACAAAGTATATCTGCACATCCAAGAACTATTGCAAGTTTTAAACCTGCTCTTTTAAATAATGCGATAACATTACCATCGTATTTAGCTGTTGCCATAACTGCTAGAAGTGCTAACCCTGCATCTGCGAATGTAAATCCTCCAAATGCTGTTAACCATTCTGGACCAGTTATTATTCCTAAATAAGGCGGGAATATTAAGTTCCCTGCTCCGAAGAACATTGCGAATAACGCGAATCCAAATACTATTACGTCTTTGAAACTACCTTTCTGTTCAATCATAAGTTTTTCCTTTCCAAAATATAAGACTTAATCAAGATAACTAGAAAACATTTTCCCCCAGGTAATGTTTTTGTTTTCCTTTACAAATTTAATTTTATATTTCATTTCTTTCGATGTCAATAACTTTTTTCTAAATTTTTACACACTTCTGAATAATTAAAAATATTGTTTCTATTTTATCAAAATATTTTTTATTTTCTCAAATAATTTTTATTCGATTTTTTTGTATGTTTTTTATCTATAAAAATAAATTTATTTTCTATACTATTTTTTTAAGTTTTCTCTATGTATTTATTTATATAAACTATAATATTTTAAAAAGCTTGAAATTACTTATTTTTCATCCTTTTTATTATTTGTATTTTTTTATATACAAAATATTATTTTATTTATAAAGCTATTTATCAATAAGTTCCTTTATAACTTTTTTATATTTTTGTCACAGTTTATACTTTTTTTGATTATCTATAGATTTTAGATTAGTATAAACTTTTCAGAAAATTCTATTTAATAGTTAATAAAAAATCAATATTTTGTGGAGCTTTTTTATTCGATTTTATTATAAATCAACTAAAATATATTATAAAAAAATGGAGTATAATATAGATTTATTTCAATCTACAATATACTCCATTATTAATTCTAATATTTATTTTATATCTTCTGGCACTTCTAGTGTTATATTTCCTAATTTACCAGTTCTAAACTCATTAAGAACTGTTGTAGCTGTTCTTGTGTAGTCTATTTCTTTTCTACCAGTTATAAATCCTCTCTTCTGAGCTATCATATCCATAGTTTCTATTCCTGATTCACCAAGCTCTTCTAATTTATATCTAGCAGCTAATTTTTCTGGTTCTATTACCATAAGTTTTTCTATTAATCTAAGTGCTAACGTCTCTACATCTAGTATTTCGTCTTTTATAGCTCTTGTAAATGCTAAGTTTAATGCAACATCCTGATCTTCAAACTTAGGCCATAGTATACCAGGAGTATCTAGCAGCTCCAAGTTTCCTCTAAGTTTAACCCACTGTTTACCTTTAGTTACACCAGGTCTATCCCCAGTCTGAGTACTTCTTCTACCAGTAAGTTTATTTATTAGAGAAGATTTACCAACGTTAGGAACACCTACTATCATTATTCTTATTGCACGTTCTTTTCTTCCCTTTTCTTTTAAAGAATCCATCTTATCCTTTACAGCATTTTTACATTCGTCAACTATTCTATTAACTCCTGTACCCTTCATAGCGTCTATTGGAATAGCTTTTATGCCCTGCTCTTTGTAGTAGTTTATCCATTTGTTTAACTTTGCTCTATCAGAGATATCACTCTTATTTAAAAGCACTACTCTTGGTTTTCCAGCCATTAGAGTGTCTATATCAGGGTTTTTACTACTATAAGGTATTCTTGAATCTAAAAGCTCTACAACAACGTCTACAAGCTTTAAATTAGCTTTCATAAGGTCTTTAGTCTTTTTCATATGCCCTGGATACCAGTTTATATTAAGATTATCGTCTCTTAGGTAATCATATTCTTTATCGCTCATTCTTTCTTCCTCCTTTGCTAAAATAATTATTTATTTTAATTATTATTTTTTCATATTATAGAAAAAGGACTGATAGTGTATCAGTCCCTGTTCTCTCATATTAAATCAGATCTTATTTGTATCCTTTTGCTTCTTTAACTTTAGCAGCTTTACCAACTCTAGATCTTAAGTATCCTAGTTTAGCTCTTCTTACTTTACCTCTTCTAGTTACTTCTATTTTTTCTACTTTTGGTGAATGTACTGGGAAAGTTCTTTCTACACCGCAGTTGAAAGACATTTTTCTAACAGTGAAAGTTTCTCTAGCTCCTCCACCCTGTCTTTTTAATACTACACCTTCGAATACCTGTATTCTTTCTCTTTTACCTTCCACGATTTTAACGTGTACTCTTACTGTGTCCCCAGGTCCAAAGTTAGGAACTTCATTTTTTAACTGTTCGTTTTCGATTGCTCTTATTATTTCGTTCATATTTCCTCCTAAGTTCATAGACGTTCATTAATGCTTGACCGGTGCACAGAGGAACGCCCGTATTTTCAACAAGTTATATTATACTATAAAAAAAATCAATTTACAAGATTTTTTTTCACTATTTTTTGTCCAAAAGATCTGGTCTTCTTTCCTTAGTTATCTTTATAGATTCTTCTAATCTCCATTCATCTATTTTCTTATGGTTTCCAGAAAGCAATACTTCTGGCACCTCTCTTCCCTCATATACTCTAGGTCTAGTATACTGAGGATATTCTAGTAGATTATTTTCAAAAGATTCATCTTCAAAAGATTCATTCTGACCAAGAACTCCTGGAATAAGTCTAGAAATAGAGTCTATTACCACTAATGCAGCAAGCTCTCCACCTGTAAGAACATAATCTCCTATAGATATCTCATCTGTAACTATCATATCTATTACTCTTTGGTCTATACCTTCATAATGTCCACAAAGAAGGATTACATCCTCCTCTACAGATAGTTTTTTAGCTATTTCCTGACAATGTACTTTTCCCTTTGGAGTAAGATAAATTACTCTAGGATTTTCAATTTTATTTGTTTCTACTATATGTTTATATGTATCGATTATCGGCTGAGGAGTCATAACCATCCCTGCCCCTCCACCAAATGGATAATCATCTACTTTTTTATGTTTATTCTCAGAAAAATCTCTTATATTATATACTTTACAATCTATTATCCCTTTTTCTATAGCTCTTTTCATTATACTTTCGTTCATATAAGAGTTAAATATTTCGGGAAATAGAGTCATTATGTGAAATCTCATATCAATCACCTAGTCGTCAAGCATACCTTTTATAGGGTCTATTATCATTTTACCTTCTTCTATATCTATTTCTGGTACAAATTTCATAACAGCCGGTATAAGATATTCTTTTCCTTCTTCATTTTTTATAACATAAACATCATTAGCTGAATACTGAAGTACTTCTTTTAAAACACCTACTTTTTCGCCTGAAACAGTATATACATCCATACCTATCATGTCAGCTATAAAGAATTCTCCTTCTTCAAGCTCAAATGACTCATCTCTAGATACATATATATCTTTTCCTACAAGCTTTTCAGCCTCTTCAACCCTATCTATGCCTTTTATTTTCATTATGACAAGGTTGCCTTTATATCTAACATCTTCAACTTCCCAAGGATTTTCTCTATCTTTTCCTACATAAAATTCTTCAAGGTAGTCAAATCTGTATATATCATCTGTTGTAGGATAAATTCTTACATCACCTTTTAGGCCCTGTGTTTTTACTATTTTACCAACCTTAAAATGAGTTACTTTTTTTGCCATAATATCCACCTTAATCTTTTTGTAAGTTCTAGTTTATTTTGCTATTATAAAAGGTTATTAAAAAGGATTAGGCCATAAGACCTAATCCAACTTATACTATCTCAAGAGATACTTTTATTTTCTCTTTATTTGCAACGGATCTAACTACAGTTCTGATAGCTTTTGCTATTCTTCCCTGTTTTCCGATAACCTTTCCCATATCGTCTGGAGCAACAGTAAGTTTTAGGATTATTTCATCCTTTTCTTCTGAAACACTTACTACTACTTCATCTGGGTTATCAACTAGAGCCTTAGCTATATCTACAACTAGCTCTTTTATCATAGTTTTACATCTCCCGTTTATTATTTAGAAGTTTTAACACCGTTCTGTTCTAATAATTTTTTAACAGTTTCTGTTGGCTGAGCACCTGTTGCTAACCATTTTTCAGCGCTTTCGTTGTTTATTTTTAATACTTTTGGTTCTACTACTGGGTTGTAGTATCCTATTTCTTCTATGAATTTACCATCTCTTGGAGCTCTAGAGTCTGCTACTACTATTCTGTAGAAAGGTTTTTTGTTTGCTCCCATTCTTTTTAATCTTATTTTAACTGCCATTACAGCCACCTCCGAAAATTTTTCTATTTTTATTTTTTATTATTTAAAAAAAGGTAATCCGGCAAAACCGCCCCTTTTCTTTTTACCCTTGCCTTGTGTCATTCCAGTAAACATCTTCATCATTTTCTTCATTTCATTTAACTGTTTTATTAATCTGTTTACTTCCTGCACTGATGTTCCGCTTCCTTTTGCTATTCTTTTCTTTCTAGAAGCGTTTAATATTGAAGGATTTCTTCTTTCCTCCACTGTCATCGACTGAATTATAGCCATACTTCTCTTCATATCTTTGTTATTCTGTAGGTCTACATCGCCGATTTGATTTTTCATGTTTGCCATTCCTGGCATCATGCCTAATAACTTATCCATTGAACCCATTTTTTTAAGCTGCTCAAACTGATCTAATAAATCCTCAAAGTCAAATTCTTGTTTTCTCATTTTTTTCTCAAGTTCTTTGGCCTTTTCGATATCGACAGCTTCTTGAGCTTTTTCAATCAGACTTAAAACATCGCCCATACCTAATATTCTAGATGCCATTCTATCTGGATGGAATGGTTCTAAATCTTCTAATTTTTCTCCCATCCCTATGAATTTAATAGGTTTCTTTGTGACAGCTCTTATTGATAATGCTGCCCCACCTCTTGTATCACCATCTAGCTTAGTAAGTACTACTCCGTCTATACCTAATGCTTCATTGAAACTTTCAGCAACATTTACTGCATCCTGTCCTGTCATAGCATCGACAGTAAGAAGGATCTCATGAGGTTTTACTTCTGATTTTATATTTTTAAGTTCTTCCATAAGAACTTCGTCAACATGAAGTCTACCAGCTGTATCTATTATAACCATGTCGTTTCCATTTTTCTGTGCATGGCTTAGACCTGCTTTTGCTATATTTACTGGATTTTCTTTATCTCCCATAGCAAATACTGGTATATCTAATTTTTCTCCTACAACCTGTAACTGTTTTATAGCTGCTGGTCTATAAACGTCACAAGCTACTAATAACGGTTTTTTACCCTGTTTCTTAAAGTATCCACCTAGCTTACCTGCTGTAGTAGTTTTACCTGCCCCTTGAAGACCAACCATCATTATTACTGTTGGTGGCTTAGATGCTATCATTATTTTACTCTGAACATCTCCCATTAAGGCAGTAAGCTCTTCATTGACTATTTTTATTACATGCTGACCAGGAGTAAGACTTTTCATTACTTCCTGTCCAACGCATCTTTCTTGAACTTTCTTTATAAAGTCTTTTACAACCTTGAAGTTAACATCGGCTTCTAATAAAGCTAATTTAACTTCTCTCATTGCATCCTTTACATCTTTTTCAGTAAGTTTACCTTTTGATCTTAACTTACTAAAAGTGTTTTGTAATTTATCAGATAATCCTTCAAATATCATTCTATCATCCCCCTACATAAGTCTTCTATTTCATCTAGCTTAGGGATTAATTCTCCACAATCTTTATTGTGCAATAAATCTTGTTTAAAGTCAGCAATTTTTTCTATCATATTCTTTACAGTTTCATCTTTTTTCTGAAGTTCCGACAAAAGATGAAGTTTCTGTTCATAATCTCTCATTACTTTTTCAGCTCTTTTAAGAGTATCGTACACACCCTGTCTTGATACATTAAGATTTTCACTTATTTCTCCAAGCGAATAATCTTCTTCATAATAAAGAGAAACTATTTCTTTTTGTTTGTCTGTAAGAAGGTTTTTATAAACCCCGAACAGTTGTCCAACTTCTATCATCTTCTCCAAATTCATTTTTTCACTTCCTGAATAATTATTAAGTTCACGAATAAGGTCTTATAATTATTAAATACAAACCATTTTTAATGCTTTTTGTATCTGTAAAGGTTAATCACTTTACACTACTATTGTATTTTATATTATAAGACCTCTCTTGTCAACGGTTTTTATTGAAATTTTGACATTTTTATACAGTATTTTTATTCTCTGCTTTGATTTAACAATTCTAACTTATATTAATTTCCAAATAGAGCTACTGTAAATTCTCTTGCATCGAAATCCTGTAAATCCTCAGCCTTTTCTCCAACACCGATTAATTTTACTGGAACATCTACTTCTGATTTAACAGCTAGTACAACTCCACCTTTTGCAGTACCGTCTAACTTAGTAAGAACTATTCCAGTTATATCTGCAACTTCTTTAAAACTCTTAGCCTGAACAACTGCATTCTGTCCTGTAGTTGCATCTACAACTAAAAGAACTTCTTTCTTAGCTTCTGGGAATTCTTTATCTATTATTTTGAATATTTTTCCTAACTCGTTCATTAAGTTAGCTTTATTATGAAGTCTTCCTGCAGTATCGCATATAAGCACATCTGTTTTTCTAGCCTTAGCTGCTTTTATAGCATCAAATACTACTGCACCTGGATCTGCACCTTCATGATGTTTTACTATTTCTGTATTAGTTCTCTTAGCCCATATATCAAGCTGTTCTGTAGCAGCTGCTCTAAATGTATCTGCTGCAGCTAGCATAACTTTCTTGCCTTCAGATTTATATCTAAGTGCTAACTTTCCTATAGTAGTAGTCTTACCAACACCATTTACTCCTACCATTATTATAATAGCTGGAGAAGGTTCTACATCTAGCTTAGAATTTCCTTTAGATAAAATTTCTTCTACTATTTCCTTTAATTCTTCTCTGACAGCCATCGGATCTGTTATCTTCTTGCTTCTTACTCTATCATTTAAGTCGTCTATTATCTGCATAGTAGTATTAACACCTACGTCAGCTGTTATTAGAACTTCTTCTAAGTCCTCGAATAACTCATCATCTACACTAGTATAAGATTTTAAAACCTCATCTATTCTATCAGTTATTCCCTGTTTAGCCTTTGTAAGTCCCCGTTTTAATCTAGCAAATAGACCTTCTTTTTTAGCTGCTGGTTTTTCTCTACCTTCATTATTACTTTCTTCTGTAATAATTTCTTCTACCTCCTCAGCAGCCTCAACTATTTCCTCTACAGGCTCAGAAACTTCCTTTTCTACAGATTTTTCTTCTATTTCAGCCACAGTTTCTTCAAATATAGAAACTCCTTCTTCATCTAAAACAGCATTTATTTCCTCACATTCATCAACTTCTTTTGATGCTTCCTCTGCTGATTCTGGCTGTTCTGATATTTCTTCCTCAACGACTACTTCTTCTACTTTAGTTTCATCCTTAGTATCTTCTTTTTCTGATTCTAAAGTTTCTAAAAATCTTTCGTCGTCTTCTTTAACTTCTTCTTTTTCAACTTCAGAAACTACTTCGTCTACCTGAGTTTCTTCTTTTTTCTTTCCAAAACCAAATAACTTCTTAAACAATTTACCGCCTCCATCTCTAAAGCTTATATAATTCCAGCAAATTTTTCAGCTTCCTGAAGCTTTAGACTTATTATTTTTGATATTGCTCTTTCCTGCATAGTAACTCCATAAATATATTCTGCTGCTTCCATAGTACCTCTTCTATGTGTAACAGCTATGAACTGAGTTTCCTGTGATAATTCTTTTAAAAATTCTCCAAATCTATATACATTTATATCGTCTAATGGTGCCTCGATTTCGTCTAGTATACAGAATGGTGTCGGTCTAGAGATAATTATAGCAAACAGTATACAAATTGCTGTAAGCGCCTTTTCTCCACCTGATAAAAGATTTATATTCTTCATTTTTTTACCTGGTGGCTGAGCTGTTATAATTATATCGCTTTCAAGAATATTTTCCTTGTCAGCTATAGTTAATTCTCCAGTTCCTCCCCCAAATAATTTCTTATATACATTCTTGAAATTATTTGAAATCTCTCCAAATTTTTCAACGAACTCTTTTTTCATGTTGTGCTCTAATTCTTTTATAAGCTTAGTTATACCTGCTATAGACTCCTCTAAATCAGCTTTCTGACTGCTATAAAGGTCGTATCTTTCCTTTGTTTCCTTATACTCCTCTATAGAATCCAGATTTACACTTCCTATAGCTCTCTTCTCTCTTTTTAAAGAGTCTATTTCTTTCTTGCTTATCTGAAGTTCGTCATTTCTAAATTCTGATGCCTGCATAAATGTCATATCGTACTGCTCAAACATCTTATTCAGATATCCTTCTCTATTAGACTTAAATCTTTCTAGTTTAGAGTTAATCTTATAAAGTTCCTCTCTAAACTCTAGAACTTCTCTCTCATTTCTTTTTATTTCCTTTGATTTTTCATCTAAGCTATTTTTAAACTCTGCTTTTTTAAGCTTTTTATCTTCTAATATTCTATTAGCCTCTAAGTGCTCTTTCTGTAAATTAGATTTTTCTAATTCCTCAGCACTTATAGTTTTACCAAATTCTTCTACAGCTTTTAAATCCTCTTCTATTTCCTTCTTCATACCATCAATTTTTATAACGGTATTTTCATTTTCCATAGAAATTCTACTAGTGTTTGAATTGAGAGATTTTAAATCATTATTTAAATTTATTAGCTCTATATTTAACTCTTCAAAATCTTTTCTCTCTTTATCGTAAAGGTTTTTACTTTCTTCAAGCACTTTATTAAGCTTTTCAACTTCTTCTCTAGCTTCTTCTGATTTTTTATCTATCTCTTCTATTTTTTCATTGGCAGATTTTAATTTAGATATAGTGTATTCCATATTAGAGCTAATACTTTCTTTTTCTCTTTCTAATTTATCAATATTAGTTCTATATTCTGAAATTTTTTCCTCTAATTTCTTTATCTCTGCTTTCTTTAAAAGTATATTTTTTTCAATTGTATTTTTTTCAGAATTAGCTTTATCTTTTTCTGTGTACAAGTTAGTTTTTTCTTCTTTTAACTGTTTAAGTTCTGATTCTTCTTTATCTATACTTGTAGAAAGCTCTTCTATTTTTTCAGTATACTCTCCTATAATTCTCTTTCTAGATAATAGATTTGCACTATTTTTTATACTACCACCAGTTATAGATCCACCTGGTTTTAGTATTTCTCCATCAAGAGTAGCAATTTTTATCTTATACTTAGTATCTCTTGCAAACTGTATAGCCTTATCTATATCCTCTATTACAACAGTTTTACCAAGTAATCCCTCTACTACGTTTCTGTATTTTTCATCAAATTCTAATAGTTCTGATGCTATTCCTATAGGCTCTACCTTAGATTTTACATCTTTTAAATCTATTAAATTAGGTGTAACTACATTTAATGGAAGGAATGTTACTCTACCGCTCTCTGTTTTCTTTAGGAATTCTATGGCTTCTTTAGCACATTCTTCGTCTTCTGTTATTATATTTTGCATAGCAGCTGCAAGTGATGCCTCTATTGCCTTTTCATACTTTTCAGAAACAGAAATAACCTGTGCTACAGCTCCATCTATTCCTCTAAGTTTTTTATTTTTTAATACTTCCTTTACTCCACGATTAAAACCATCGTATTGGTTTTCCATCTCCACGTAGATTTTTTTCTTAGATTCGAATTCATTTAACTTATATTTATTATCAGTTATATTTTTGTTTGATTCATCTATTTTTTTAGATACATTTTCTATCTGTTTTGTGTTTTCTTCTATTTTTTTAGATACACTTTCAAACTCAGAATTTATATTTTCAAGTTCTTCTTTTTCTTTTTCAATAGATTTAGAAGTACTTTTTATAAATTTCTCATTTTCGTCAGTAGATTCATCTATCGCCTGCCATCTCTGATTCATATTATCTCTATTTGCTTCAAGAGAAGATACATTATTAGATATAGACTGTTTTTCATTTAATAGATTTATTCTATTATCTTTCAATTCATCTATTTTCTTTTCAACGCTGTCTATATTTTCCTTTTGTTCTTTGTTTTTTGCTCCTTTTTTATCTAAAGTATCCTCAAGTTCTTCTTTTTTAGAGTTTAAAATTTCTATCTTCTGAAGATTTTCCTTTTTATCCTCATCGTTTTTTTCTGATAAAGTGCTAAGTTTTTCTATTTCTTCTTTTTTTCTATCTATTTCTTTTTTCTTATTATTGCTCTTTTCTGTTACAAGATTTATATCTGACTCTTTCTGAGCTATTATTTCCTTAATTGAAGAAATATATTCATTCCCTTTTTCAATTTCTTCATCTAAAACCTCAGCCTCTAATCTTAAATCTTCGTATTCTTCTTCTAAAGATTTATTTTTTGCTTCACCAGTATTTATCTTCTTTTCACATTCTTCTAAAGTTACTTTTATATCCTTAGCTTCTTTATCTATCTTATTTATTTCTCTTAAAAAGCTATTTATCTCTAACTCTTTAAGTCTTCCAGATATTTCTAAGAATTTCTCAGCTTTTTCCTTCTGATTTTTCAATGGATTAATCTGTTTTTCTATTTCTATATAAATATCATTTATTCTCTCCAAGTTTTCTGCTGTATTTTTAAGATTTCTTTCAGCCTCTTGTTTTTTATATCTGTATTTAGCTATTCCGCAAGCCTCATCAAATACTTTTCTTCTAGCTCCCGGATTATTGCTCAATATTTCATCTACTTTCCCCTGCTCTATAATTGAATAACTGTCTTTTCCAATACCAGTATCTAGGAATAATTCTTTGATATCCTTTAATCTACATGGCTTTCCATTTAAGAAGAACTGACTTTCTCCGTTTCTATATGCTCTTCTTTTTATCGTAAGCTCTGTAAATTCTATATCTATTTCTCCATCAGAATTATCAATAGTTAGAGATACCTCACAGTAATTCATAGGTTTTTTATTGTCTGATCCAGCAAATATAACGTCTTCTAACTTATCTCCTCTAAGACTTTTTATACTCTGCTCTCCCAAAACCCATCTCACAGCATCAGATATATTACTCTTTCCACTACCATTTGGTCCAACTATAGCTGTTATCCCATTTTTAAATACTATATCTGTCTTTTCTGGAAATGATTTGAACCCTTTTAATTCGAGCTCCTTCAAATACATACTCTCATCTCCTCTCTCAGCTTAATTCTTTATAACCAATTTTACAAACCGTAAGTTTCTAACAATTTATTATTTATTTCATCAATAGACGCTTCTTTTAACAGTCCCTTTTCTCCATACAATCTAAATGTATCTTTGTCTATATCCTCTTCTTTTACCTTTAAAGCAATATCTTTATTATCTTTTAAATATTTTACATTAGATTTTTTATTTCCTATTGCCTTAGAAATATTTTTCTTATTAACTCCAAGAGCTATATTTTTTTCATTGTTTTCTTCTGCTATATATAATATATAATCTCTTATCATTTCAGATTCTACAAGCTCCCTAAACGCTGGATGATATGGACCATCTATAACGTCCTTTCCAAGCTGGATATCATCTGTTGCCTGAAGTCCAACTCTTATTACATTTATATTGTTTACATAGTATAAGACAAGTAATTTTTTTACAATCTCTATGCTTTCTGATAAGGTGAATGGCTTATACGCTCCAGATTCAAGCCGTCTTTCAAGTCCAGTTTCTTTTATTACTAGAGTAGGATAGATTCTCACACAGAACGGATCCATTTTTATAAATTCTCTAGCTGTAAATAAACATTTTTCTTCTGAATCGCTAGGAAGACCTACCATCATCTGAAGGCCTAAGTTTATTCCGTGATTTTTAATCATTTCGGCACTTTTATAAACTACATTTGAGTTATGTCCTCTTATACTGTCTAAAAGAACTCTTTCATCTAATGACTGAACACCAAGCTCTATTATAGTAGTTCCATATGATTTTACCATTTCTAATATTTCATCTGTTATACAGTCAGGTCTAGTAGACATTCTTATATCTTTAACTATCCCTCTATCTTTATATTCTTTTGCAACTGCTAAAAGACTTCTCTGTATATCCATATCTATAGCTGTAAAGCTTCCTCCAAAGAATGCTATCTCAACTTCAGCATCCTCGTCTATTGTAGGAAGACATTCTTCTATTATATCTCTAACTATCTCAGGTGTAACTGTAGTGCATACCCCTGTTATTTTCTTCTGATTACAGAATATGCAGTCATTTGGGCAACCTTGATGTGGTACAAAAATAGGTATTATTCTCTTTTTCATCGTATTCACCTATCTTTCAGCATCTATCAAGTTTGATATTGCTGCCTTTGCTGCAGCCTGTTCTGCTTCTTTCTTGCTTTTGCCTTTTCCTACACCTAATTCTTTTTCATCCACACCTACCATCATTATGAATGTTTTATTGTGGTCTGGTCCATCTTCATCAATTAATTTGTACCATATATTTCTAGTTCCATTTTTCTGTATTTCTTCCTGAAGCTGAGTCTTATAATCTCTAAATATCTTTCCATCTATTGAATCTTTTATTATATTTGATAAATTAGATAGTATAAATTTAGAAACATTTTCTATTCCACCATCTAGGTATATAGCTGCAATAACTGCTTCAAATGCATCTGCAAGTATAGATTTTCTCTCTCTACCACCTGTAGCTTCTTCTCCTCTACCTAAAAGAATATAATCTCCTAGGTTTATATTCTTAGCTGCTTCACTAAGTGAACCTTCACAAACTATGTTAGCTCTTAGTTTTGTAAGTTCCCCTTCTGGAACCCCTGTTTCTTTTTTAAATATATGATCACTTATAACAAGTCCAAGTACTGAATCCCCTAAGAATTCCATTCTTTCATTGTATTTAAATTTCTTATTTTCATTTGAATAAGAACTATGTGTTAGAGCTTCTAATATATATTCTCTGTTATTAAATTTGTAGCCTATAACAGCTTCAAATTTATCTATATTTTCTTTTATTTCATTAAAAGATTTCATGTGCATATTTTTGCCTCCAATTTTTATGATAAATTTTGTATTTTATCAAATTTCTCCGTGCATTTCTATGATTAATTGTATCATAAAAAAATGCCTATGAAAAACCAATCTCATAGGCATTTTTTAATTTTACATAGATTTTTACTTTTCTATAAAGATCGATTTATTCTTCGTCTTCTCCACAGCATCCTTCGCATGAACAGCATCCATCTTCGCATTCATCATCGAAGTCTTCTGAAGATAATATAACTTCTTCACAATAAGGACAAACTATATCTAAATCGTCATCGTAAAGTTCATCTTCGTCTATTTCTACTAGTTCACCGCAGTATGGGCATTCCATTTCAATGTAGCCGTAATCGTCGTCATCTTCATCATCACAATCACAATCGCATTCACATTCATAAAGATCTTCTATATCTTCTTCCATGTCTTCTAATTCATCATATATATCGTCTATGTTTTCTTCTAATTCTTCCATATCTTCATACATATCTGCTAAATCTGAATCCACGCCTTCTATATATTCACGAAGTTCTTCATTTTCATCCTGAAGTCTGTTTATAGCATTAGCAAAATGATCTAAAGTTTCTATCATTTTATCTATTACTTTACCATTTTTACCTTCTTTTGCTATTTCAAGTCCTTCTGCTAATCCTTTTAGGTATGCAACATTTTCTTTTACTTTCATGTCCTGCCCCTCGCTTTCAATGCTTTGTTTTACATCGACTTTAGTCGGTGCCACACATTTTTAATTTGGTTTGAAATTTGATATTAGTTGTTTACTCTTGATAAATATTCACCAGTTCTAGTGTCTATTTTTATTTTGTCTCCTTCATTTATGAATAAAGGAACCTGAACAACTGCTCCAGTTTCAACTGTAGCTGATTTTGTTACGTTACTTGCTGTATTTCCTTTTATACCAGGTTCTGTTTCAGTTATTTCTAACTCAACAAAGTTTGGTCCTTCAACTTCGAATGGACTTCCCTGGAAGAATCTTATTGTAGCAACTTCATTTTCTTTCATGAATTTTATAGCATCTTCAACCCGTACGTAATCTAATGCTATCTGATCAAATGTTTCCTGATCCATGAAGTAGTATAATTCACCATCGTTGTATAGATACTGCATCTGTTTAGTTTCTATCTGAGCTTTAGGGAATTTATCACTTGGGTTAAAAGCTTCTTCTCTAGTTGCTCCTGTTATAAGATTTCTGTATTTTGTTCTAACGAAAGCAGCTCCTTTTCCAGGTTTAACGTGCTGGAAATCTACTACTAGACATGGCTGACCGTCTTTTTCAAAAGTTACACCTTTTCTGAATTCACTTGCTGTTACCATATATATAACCTCCAATAAATATTACTTAACCTCTAAAGGCTATTTTGTGTATTCTTATAATAATTCATAATCCTACTGATAACATAATATCATAAATCATATGATTTAAACAAGTATTTTTACATTTGACAATATCAATTTCTTAACCTTATATTTATTATATCATTAAATTGATTATTATTTTTGTTAAGTTTAAGTTTAATTGAAAAAGAATTATCAGAATCTTTTTTTGCTTCAATTCCTTCAGCATAATTTCCTATTTCATAATTTCCTCCGTTATATGATATGAATAGTTTTTTATTATACTTATTTACGTGTATAGATTTATCTTTTACCTTTACAACACCCGACTTAACATCATCAAACCGAGATATTTTAATTTTGTCCACCGCTACAAAGTCATCTTCTGGCATTATATTTTTATTATTTTTGTAAAACCTTATATTATTTGAATTTCTCAGCTCTCTTTTTAAACTCGATTTTATCTCGTTAAATTGCTCCATTAACTCAATTCTATTATCTGTTTGCTCTACAAGTGATATGGATTCATTGAGCATTAAATTGACAGTGCTCATAACAATCAATGATATACAAATAGCTACAAATACCTCTACCATTAAATATCCTTCTTTTCTCTTGCTATTCTTTATCATTGGAGTATATTCCCTCCTTAAATAAAATCCTTCCAGATATGGGCGTTATAGTTATCGTATAAGTCTTTTTCTTGTATCTAATCTCTATAGTACCAGAATCCATAGGTATGCCATCTGATTTAAACATAATTTTTTTCATATTGCTTGCAACTTTTATATTATCATCTACATATTCCTCCCTTATGAGTTTCAAATCGAAAAATGTTCTATAGCAACTTTTATTATTTACCTTTGCTATACGCATATACTCACCTATTCCAGCTAGATTTTTTCTTTTTAAAAGCCTTAATTCAGAACAAAGTTTTCTCCGTTCCCATTCAGATTTCATATATCCAGAATCAGCCTTTGGAACTACAATTCCTATAAGCAATATAACAAGACTCATCCCTATAATAAGTTCAGCTAAGCTCACATTCCTTCCCTCTTCATAAAAACACCTCTATATTTACAATTATCACTCTTTTACTACTCTAAATATAAGTGCATCCCTTGCATCTATATTTTCTATAATATCCTCTTCAGGTTCAATCTCAGGTGGCTGCTCTTCTACATTTCCACCAGGATTTTCCTCGGGATTAGTACCATTTTCTTGTTCTATATTATTTTCATTATCTTCCTTGATAGGTCTATCTTTTCTCAAATTCTTTAAGGTAACACAGAGCTCTAACTTTCTTTTCATATTGTACTCTTTTTCATATACAGTTACATTTACCCAAAATTTATAGAGTAATGAGCCATCTTCTGAAATATCATCCTTTACAACATCAATTTTTACATTTTCTATATTTACATCTGACAAATTTTCTATCTCGGATACATACTGCTTTCTATACTCAAAACTCTCTATTCTATTTTTAAAATCGTCTTTATAAGGACTTATATCGTATAATCTTTGAGTTGCCTCTACAATTTTTTCCTCTGTGATTATCATCGCACCTTCAGATTTTCTTAAAAGATTTTCAGATTGTACATCTATCCACTCACTTTTCCCATAATCTATCAATCTATTTTGAAGCGACATACAAGAAAGCGTTAAAAGTGTAAGAACCATTATGGCCATAATAGACGCACTTCCAATTCTTTTTTTTAATTTACTCATCTAAAGACAATCCTTCTTCGACACCTGCATATCTCTCGTATCCCTGTAGCTTAATAGTTTCATCATCTTTTTTAGCATCTACTGTGACCATATATACACCTCTTGCCTTGTCTACGATATTAATACTTTTACTTATCTCTATCTCATTCAAATTAGAATTAGTTTTAGTCTTTTTATTAAAACTTCCATTTTTTATATTATCTAGCTCTAAATTTAGTTCTTTTTCCGCCATATACACAAGTTCCTTATATTCCTTTTTCTTGTTCAAGATAAAGTTAGTATTGCTATTAAATGTAGAAAATAAATACATCGCTAAAAATAATATAGATACTGCAATAATTGCATCGGTTATTATAAATCCATTCTTGTGTTTATTAAATTTTAGGAACCCATTTGCATCACCCTCTGTTGTTTAGATTCTTTCAGATTGGAACATCTCCTTTAGAATCTCTGCATCCTTTGAATCAACAGTCTTTCCAGTCCATATTTCAAATGCATCTATACCTTGGTTTATAAGCATATCTATTCCATGAACAACTTTTAAATTATTTTTCTCTGCCCATTTGATCAAATTGGTTCTATGAGGTTTGTAAACTATATCGTACACCACTATATCTCCAGCTATCTCTATACTCTCATCTATAGGGCATTCTTCGCTTTCCATGCCTATTGGAGTAGTATTTATCAAAAAATCATACTTTTCTAAATCATTCTTGTTGACCTCTTCTTTTGAATATACAACCTCTGTTCCAAATACAGAATTTACTCTTTTGGCTATTTTTTCTGCATTTCCAAGGCTTCTATTTCTTATATCAATTTTTTTAATTCCATTAGATGCCATTTCAATAGCTATACTTCTACATGCACCACCGCATCCAAGTATAAGCGCACTCTTACCTTTTATAGATATATCTCTATCTGTAATAGCTTTTACAAATCCTCTTCCGTCTGTATTGTACCCTTTTAAAATTCCATCCTCATTTTTGACAGTATTTACAGCGCCTATTAATTCTGCATTTCTATCAATCTCATCTAGTCCTGCCATTATATCCGTCTTGTATGGAATAGTTACATTAAACCCAACTGTGTTTAATATTCTCATAGCTTCTACAGATTTATATATTTTTTTAGGCTCTATATCAAAGCATAGATACGCTCCATTTACGCCGTATTTTTCAAATAAATAGCTGTGCATATTAGGTGAAAAACTATTTTTAACCGGATGACCTAAAAGCGCAAAGATTCTTGTTTCTGAATTTGTTCCCATAATTTCTCCTTTCATATATATAATCTTCAAAAGTTTTTTATTATATACATTTTCTCATTATTTTTTTATATTTAAATACTGCATATTATCAAAATAAATCCGTAAGTATGCAATCGTTTGCAAATTATTATACAAAAATAGGCCCTCCCTATTGAATAGAGAGAGCCCACTAAAATTCCTATTAATTATCTACTTTTTCTTCTATAGGTTTTCTAAGCATATAATCTTCTTCAACTGGTACATCTAGTTTCATTTTTACTATCTGTCTTGGATGTGGAGCTGATTCTATTGGCTCACCATCTTCATTGTACATTTCTAATATCTTAGCGTACATAGTTTCTTTGTATGGAGCCATTATTTCTATATCTTCTCCAACAGACATTTTATTTCTCTGTTCTACTATTGCAAGACCAGTTTCCTCATCATGACCTCTAACAACACCTATGAAATCGTAGTTTCTTACATAAGATGCAGATTCGTAGTTCTGATCTTCTGTACCTGGTTTGTGTAAATAGAATCCTGTTGTAAAGTGTCTGTGACTTCCTTTTTTAAGTTCTTCCATCCACATTGGGTTGAATTTCCAGTTTTCTGGATCTTCATAGTATGCATCTAATGCCATTCTGTATGCTCTAACAACTGTTGCAACATAGTAAGCTGTTTTCATTCTTCCTTCTATTTTTAAACTCATTATACCTGATTCAACAAGTTCTGGTATATGTTCTATCATACAAAGGTCTTTTGAGTTGAAGAAGAATGTTCCTCTTTCATCTTCGTATATTGGGAAGTATTCACCTGGTCTTTTTTCTTCCATTAGGTAGTACTGCCATCTGCATGACTGTGCACAAGAACCTTTATTAGCTTCTCTACCTGTCATGTAGTTACTTATTAAACATCTTCCTGAGTAAGATATACACATTGCACCGTGCATGAACGCTTCTATTTCTAAATCATCTGGAGTTTTTTCTCTTATTTCTTTTATTTCTTCAAAAGACATTTCTCTAGCGACAACTACTCTTTTTATTCCCTGGTTGTACCAGAAATTAGCACTTTCAAAGTTTGTAGTATTAGCCTGAGTACTTAAATGTAATTCCATTTCTGGAACAACTCTCTTAGCAACACTTATAACCCCTGGGTCAGATACTATTATCGCATCTATTCCTATTCTCTGTAATTCTAGTAAATATTCATCTAAATATTTAAAGTCTTCATTGTGAGGTATTATATTAACTGTTACATATACTTTTTTTCCTCTTGCGTGTGCGAATTCAACTCCTTCTGCCATATCTTCTATACTGAAGTTTTTAGCAGCTGATCTCATTCCAAATACTTCTCCACCTATATATACAGCATCAGCACCGTATATTATGGCAGTTTTTAATTTCTCAAGGTCTCCCGCTGGAGCCAATAATTCTGCTCTTTTCATTTCCATAATTACTTTCTCTCTCCTTCTTTATAACTTAACGCTACACCATCTCCTATTGGTATTAGAGATGTGCTTAAATAATCGCAAGTGCATATATAGTCTAGATAATTTCTCATTCTTTTAACTATTGTTTTCTTTCTTCTTACAACGAAATCGTCGTGAGCAACCATTCCTTTGTAAAGTATATTATCTGAAACTACAAGTCCACCTTTTTTTAATCTATCTATTACAAGATCAAAGAATAACTGATACTGACCTTTTGCTGCATCTATGAAGATCATATCAAATTCTCCATCTATTGTTTTTAATGTTTCTTCGGCATCTCCCTCAAGTATAGTTATCTTATCCTCAAGTCCCGCTCTCTTTATATTTTCTTTTGCTTTTTCTATCATAACTTCATTTCTTTCAGTAGTTATAATTTCAACATCTCCACCTAATACAGATGCAAAGAATATTGACGAATACCCTATTGCACAACCTATTTCTAGTATTCTTTTAGGTCTATGTATTTTTAATATAACGTTTAAAAGATCTGATACCTCTTTGTGAATTATAGGTACACTATTTTCGTGGGCATAATCTTCTAATTCTTTAAGTAGCCCATCTTTTTCAGCTAGTGTTTCCCTTATATATTCTTCAACAAGGTCGTTTACTATATTACTCATAAAATCTCTCCACTTCTAATTAATTTGCCTCAGATTCTTTGTTCTGAGTTTCCTGTTTCTTTTTTTCTCTCTGTTCTTTATACTGTTTTTCGTATTTTAAATGTTCTTCATAAGTTTTAGCGTAATTATTTCCTCCACCATCTTCTTTAGCTACAAAGTATAAATACTCTGTATCAGCAGGGTTTATAGCTGCTTCTATTGATTTCCAAGATGGATTTGCTATAGGTGTAGGTGGTAGCCCTTTGTATTTATATGAATTGTATGGTGATTCAACCTTTAAATCATTGTAGCTGACAACCTTTCTTCTTTCCTTAAACGCATACTGAACTGTAGCATCAGATTGAAGTAGCATATCTTTTGCTAATCTATTGTAGAACACACTAGCAATTAAAGGTCTATCCTCATCTAAAACCGCCTCTTTTTCTACTATAGATGCCATTTTCATAACATCGTAGAAGTTAAGGTTTTTATGTTTTTCCATTTCTGGTTTTATTTTAGCTTTATATATTTCGTTGAATTTATTAAGCATTCTAGAGATTACTTCTCTTTCGCTCTCTCCTTCAGAGCAGAAATATGTACTAGGATAAAGGAATCCTTCTAAGCTTTTTATGTTATTATCTTTTAAAAACTCATACTTATCTCTAAACTCATCTGGATTGTTTATAAGTTTTTCATAATTTTCTTTGCTTCCAAGTTTTTTCTTAACTAACTCATCTATCACTTCAGTAGAAGTCGCGCCCTCTTTAACAGTCACTTTAGGACCAGAATGGTATATTTTACCAGCTGCTATATCATCTATAATCTCATCATTTGTATATGATTGGTCAAACTGATACTCTCCAGCTTTAAACTGAGATGCTTTACCACTCATTTTTACATTTATCTTAAATACTAATTTATTTTTTATAAGTTTTGCATCGCTAAGTATTTCTGCTATGCTATCTGTTCCAGAACTAGATGGAATCTCTACAACCACCTTTTTTTCTTCGTTTACATCGTATGCACCAGACCGCTTTTTAAAATATATACCCCCAGATGCTGCTATTACAACCAAAAGTACTAAAATAACTAAAAACTTTTTTTTCATATTTTTTCTCCTTTTTTATTGGATTATAACTCTGCAATTATAAATTATAACAGTAACATAAAAAAAAGTCTAACAAATAATGTTAGACTTTGTATTTTATAAGTATTTTATAATTCCATTTTATTTGTACTCAGTATTATTTTCTCGGGTGTTTTAGATTCATTTCTTTTCTCATATTTTGATCTATGCAGTTTAAATATGACTGTATACTAGATAAATTAGTGTTTCCTAAAATTTTATTTACAGACGCTATATTGGCACCCTTATTTATCATATGTATTGCAAATGAATGTCTTAGCATAGTTGGATTTATGTTTTTATTTATATTTGCCTTTTGAGAATATCTTTTAATTATTTTCCATAATCCCTGTCTTGTAAACCTATGCCCTAATGCACTTACAAATAAAGCATTTTCGCCTTCAGCTGCTACATTATCTCTCGCTTCATTTACATAAAGTTCTAAGTATTTCTTAGTTACATCTATAAGAGGTATAATCCTTTTATTCTTAGTTGAAGAACAAGTTATACTCCCCATTTCAAAATCTACATCATCTATATTAAGGTCTATCAGCTCAGATACCTTCATTCCTGTGCCGTACAACACCTCAAATATAGCCTTATCTCTTTTTAATTTATTTGAGTCTAAACTTTCGAAATTTAACAGAGCTTCTATTTCTTCTTCTGTTAAAATCTCCACTGCTTCTTTTTTTATCTTTGGCTTTTTAATATTTTTAGCCGGATCTGTTTCACAAATCTTACTAAAGAATAGATAGTCGTGGAAAGATTTTATAGATGATGTAGTTCTAGCTATAGTAGAAACAGATGTATTGTGTTTCTCTAGCTCAACTAGATAGTTTAATATATCTGTTTCTACAACATCTTTGATATCTATATTTTTTTCCTCTAAATAATCCTTATATTTTTTTAAATCTATTCTATAAGATGAAACAGTGTTTAAAGATAATTTTCTTTTATTTTCTATATAATCTATATATTCTTTTATTAAATTGTCCATCCTAAACTCCTCATTCGATTTCTTACACATCGTATGTCCTCATACGAAATCTTTTAAAGTCAGGTTCTTTAATCCCAAAATTTTAGAATTATTTATTTTCTGTTATATAAATCGCTGCAGACGATGCTGAGTCAAAGAATTCACTATCCTGTTCGTAGTTTCTTCCCATGCTCTTAACTTTTAGTCCGTAGCTATCTATATCTTCTTTTGTTCTATTATTTTTTATGTATTCTATTTTATGTTTTTCGTCTAATTTATTTTCTTTAATCTGATTTTTTATTATGCTATCTTTTTCTTCACCGTAAATAGTTATTGGTATTTCAACCCCTACATTAACTATTTCATCAAATATAGTTATACTGTGGTGAGATATCCCTCTATGTCTATCTCTCATATCAGCAAAACTTATTCTAGGTATAGCAACTGGTCTACCACCTAATTTTGATATTGCATCTAATATTGGTCCTTGTTCAATTCCTGTAAATCCGTATTTTGTACCAGTTCCAGCAATTCCAGGTCCCATGCTTATAAATACAGCATCTGCTTTAGCTATTTCTTTAGCAGTTATTAATGCTGTATATATATTTATACATTCGTAATCTCCACCAAAGGCATTTCCAAATGTTATTGTAGAGTCTATTAATCCTTTATCTTTTAGCGTTGCTGCATTCATACTAAAGTATATTGGAAGTGCAGCTCCGTCAGTCATTATGTATACTAGTTTTTTGTTTGGATTTAGTCTTTTGTACGTTGCTGCAAATGGAGTTAGCATACTGTGTAGAGTTCCAACAACTACAGGCATTCCATCAAGTGTTTCAAATTTTTCAAATACATCGTGGTATTTGCTTTCGTGATCCTCAACTGAATCAACTCTAACCTGCATAGGAGTATATCTAAGCTTCATTATGTGCCCCTGACCTTCTAAATCAGCCTCCATGTTGTCTAGGTTAGATATTACATAGTGGTATCCACCTGTACCAAGAGAAAGCTCCACAGCTGTCGTATTTAGAAGCACCTTATCTCCAACTTTTACTTCTCCAGTCATTTTAGGATAGTTGTACGCTCTAAATATTTCTCCGTTTATTTCAACTCTTATATCGTCAAGCTGTCCATTTTGTTTTTTTATTTCAACTACATCGCCTATTTTTCTGCTCAACATAAATGACTACCTTCCTAATCTGTCCAAGAAATTAAGGACTTTATTTTTTTCTATTATCTTAGTTAGGGAATATTTTTCAGTTAAGATATGTATAAGTACTAAGAATACTAACCAACCTATTTTAACATTTATAGAATATCCAAATGCCATAAATATACCTATTGATATACCAAGCACATTTGAACCAGCATCCCCCATCATACACTTAGCTTTTAAATCCTGATTGAAGTAAGCAAGCACTGCTGGAACTATTAAGAATGGTAGTATTCTTGTAAATCCAGTAAGTGTAGCTATCATAACAATCATTATAACTAAATATACTTTTATAGCTCTTCCCGGTCTTAAATCCATTAAGTTCATAAGATTTGTAGAAAGTGCTATTATAAGTGTATTTAATACTATTTCAGGTATGCTTCTTGTTAAGACTACTGATATTAATAATCCAACAAACCCTCCATAAAGTGCTTTAAATCCACCTGTTGTAAGTGTACCTTTGAAAAGACTTTTAAAGTGTCCTTTTAAGCCACTTACGTTTCTATTTCCAATTATATCGTCCATTATCCCTGCAAATGACATAGATAAAGCTGCAAATAAGAACATAAATAAGTATTTCATATGCTCAGAATCTCTATCTATATAAGCTAGTACCATAGATGATATAACAAGCATTGGAACGAATACTATCCCCATACTTACAGGTATCATATCCTGTTTGTAGTTAGGTCTAACTATTTCGCCTTCTATTAACATTTTTTTGAACATAGGAATTATAAGAAGAGTCCCTACAAATCCTACTAATGCAAGTATAAGCATAATGTACATATCTGCCATTACTTAGCACCCCATTCCTTTTTCTTCTGTTTTACAACTTTTTTAATATGGTAATATTGTTTACCTCTGTGGATAAATCCTTTTAAATCCCTTCCTGTTTCATTGTGAGTCATTTCCACTGGAACTTCTTTAATTCTGTATCCCCATTTTAATATGTCTATAGACATCCCTACTTCGACACCGTATCCATATGGTATTGTATCAAATCTTTCTATTACTTCTTTTTTGAATATTCTCTGACCTGATATACTGGCGTTTAATTCAACACCTGTCATTTCATATACAGACTCTTTAGCTAGTCCTTTTACAAGACCTAGTCCACCCTTTTTCTTAGCTCCAGGGAACTGTGCTATTGTCACATCTGCCTCGTCATCAAATACTGGTTTTATTATTTTTATTACTTCTGAAGAACAAGACCCTAAATCTGCATCTAAGAATCCTACTATATCTGCATTTTTAAGAGCTTCTTTTAGACCAAAGTTAAGAGCATATCCCTTACCTCTATTTTTATCAAGTCTAAATACTTTTACTTTTTCACTATCTACACTTCTAGCTTCTGATTCTGTATTGTCAGAAGAACCATCGTCGACAACTATTATTTCATTTATTTCATCTATACCAACAATCCCTTCAAGAGTAGCTTTTATTCTGCTACCCTCGTTGAATGCTGGCATTATTATGCTTGTATAATGTTCCATTTTTTTCTCCTTATTTTTCCATTGGGATTAGAGAAGATGCTGTATCTAATCTTCCGAAATTACCTACAAGATTTTCATCCTGTATTAGAGCTACTAAAGAAAGTACTCCTGTTTTTTCATCTATATTATCTACAGTTGCTGCTTTATTTTTAGCATACTGCTCAACATATGAAGTTTTAGCTCCTTTTGTCTGTGCTTCAACTACATATTTGTTTTCAGATTTTAATTTTGATACTACAAATTTATCAAGTTCATTGAACTGTTTTGCTGGATCTGATGATTCTGATGCTGCTGATATTACAACAGATGAGAAGTTTGAAATATCATCGCTTTCAGAATTTAAGTCTATCATCTTTAATTCTTCTAGTGGAGCTAAAGATTCAGCATTACCTCTTTTTACTATGTCGAACACATAGTTTACAACGTCCCCAGTTGATTTAAATTTTTCTCCAGTTTTTTCAGCTGCCTGTTTTATTAATTCTTTGTCAGTTATTTCTTTATTTAATATTAATTCAAAAGCAACTGAACCATCATACTGATTTACTATTTCTTTTAATTTGTCTACATTTTCTGTTCTACCGTAAGTAGATACAACAGCAACTTTTTTACCTGATAAAGAGCCTGACATTAAAGCATCTGCATTTTCATTTACATACTCTACTAAAGCATTGTACTTTTTATCAGTATTTTTTAAGTCAGATGATAATGTATCATTTTCTTCCTGGATACTGTTGAATTCTTCATCAAGCTGCTCTATTATAGCTGCCTGCTGTTTGTTCATTTCTTCGTTATTGTTTAGATTGAATCCAACAAGTATCCCTATACCTAACGCTAGGAATATTGCCCCAATCGAAACAATGTAGTATTTCATATTTATATGCATAATATTTTCCTCCTGCTAAAACTACATATTGAGCATTATTCTTAATTTTAATTGCATAAGCTGTATAAACTGCTGCATTCTTGGAGATAGTGATGCCAGTATTAATACTGGGAATAATGCAGTAGCTATTAATGCCCAAATATATTTTATTTTTAATTTACTTCTGTATAAAAGGTTAACACCTTTTGCATCTATAAGCTTTGCACCTATTTTCATTCTAACTAGGAATGTACTCGCCATACCTTTTCTACCTTTTTCAAGGAAGTCTATTATATTAGAATGAGTTCCAAGTGCAACTATAAGCTCAGCATTGTACTCGTATGCTATAAGCATAGCAATATCTTCACTTGTACCTGGTGCTGGGAATACTACAGAATCAAGTCCTAAATCCTGTACTCTTTTTAGTCCAGGTGCTCTACCATCTGTATATGCATGTACAACGATTTCTCCAGCTGCCTTTAATGATTCATCGCTTACACTATCCATATCCCCTACAACAACATCTGGTTTATATCCAAATTCCATAAGTGCATCTGCTCCACCATCAACACCTACTAGTATTGGTTTGACCTCTTCAATATAAGAAATCATTGTAGCTAAATCTTCCTTATAATCCTGTCCTCTTACAACTATAAGTACCTGTTTTCCCCGATATTTTGTTTTTACTTTAGGTATTTCAACTTCACCAAGTATAAAACCTTTTTCTTTTTTAGCATACTCTATAGTATTGTCTATAAATCTGTCTAATTCTTCCCCTAAGTTATCATACGCTAATTTTATCTGAACAGCTACTTTTTCTCTAGTAAGTACATCTCCTTCTCCTATTAGCTCATCACCACGGAATATTTTTCCATCCTCTACTAGTAATGTTTCGCCTTCAGATACATTGTTAAAAAGATCTTCTCCTACTCTATCTATTATAAGTATGTTGTTTTCTGTTAAAATCCCAGGTCCCTTGTTAGGATATCTACCACTTATAGACTCAGCAGCATTTATAACTAATTTGACCTTAGCTTCAACTAAAGAATTTGCTGCAACCTCATCTATATCAACATGGTTGATGACTGCTATCTCACCAGGCTGAATTCTTTTAGCAAGCTTCTTTGTTTTGCGGTCTACCCTTATCGGTGCCTTGACTATCATATCAAACCCTCCAAATTTCATAAAATCACATTATATTATACCATATTTTTTTATTTAAATATAAATTTTTATAAAAAAATAGGAAAGTTGATTTTATCAACTCCCCTAATATAGACTTATTTTTCTTTATTTAACCTTTTAACTTTATAATATTTTAATGTTTTTTCCACATATAAGGATTTTTTATAGTTTTAGAGTTTCTTATTTTTTCAGCTGCACAAAATACAAATTCCATATTTGTAGGAATATCATTTTTAGAAAAAATATCACACCCTAAAATTTGATTGAGCTCCTCATAATCCCTATTCTTTTTTAAATCTTGTATAGCATATCTAATACTTCTCTCTATATTCGTCTTTTCGGTATTATTTTTATTTGCTATAGCACCGATAGTAGTACTATCCTCTTTTATATCGTACTTTGTATCTCTTAAAAGCTCAATATATATAGATTCCTTTATATACCTATACCCTTTTAATTTCGAGCGAATTCCCAAATAATTTATAAATTCGCTTGTATCTGCTTCTATTGAACTTATGCAACGTATATCATCAATATTCAATTCTTCATATTGATCTTCTTCTATATACCAGCATATAGTATTATATAATGGTCTATCAATATACCTCATTTTTTCTCCCCCATTTCTCCAAAGTTTATTGATAAGTTTACCTATTATGCTTATATAAATACAACTATCTACATTTGTATTCTTCTGCAAGAGAAAGTATTTCTTTTGCATGCTCGATTGTTTTTTCTGTTATCTGCTTTCCAGATATAAGTCTTGAGATTTCTCTCTTTCTACCATCGGCATCCAATTTTTCAACAACTGTAAATGTTCTTTCACCATCTGTTTTCTTTTCTATACAATAGTGTGTATCCGCGTTGGCTGCAATCTGTGGAAGATGTGTTATACAGATTATCTGCTTCTTAGTAGCTATATCAGATAATTTTTCACCTACATTCTGTGCAGCAATACCACTTATTCCTGTATCAATTTCATCAAATACCAATGTTTCTATCTCATCCGTATCAGCTAAAATAGTCTTAAATGCAAGCATAAATCTAGATATTTCTCCTCCAGATGCCACCTTTGATATAGGTCTTAAGTCTTCCCCAACGTTGAAAGAAATCATAAATTCTGCAAAATCTCTTCCCTCTGCAGTAAAATCTCTATCACTAAACTCTGTACAGAATCTTACATTTTTCATATCCATACTATCTAGCTCTTCAATTAGAAGTGCAGCCATCTTCTCAGCTTGCTCTTTTCTAATTTCAGTTAATACTTCTGATTTTTTGTACAGCTCTTCTTCTATAGATTCTAATTTTTCCTTTAATCTCTCTTTTTCCTCATCTCTATTTAAAATATCGTACAATCTTTTAGATATTTTTTCGTGGAAATTAAAGATATCCTCTATAGTATCCCCGTATTTTCTTCTAAGATTATTAATATCATTTAATCTAATTTCTATCTGCTCAAGTTCATATGGCTCAAAATTTATACTATCCTTATAATCTCTTATTTCTCCAGATAAATCCTGAAGCTCATACATTATTCTCTCTACCTCATTGTAAATATCCCCTATTTTCTTATCAAAAGACGCTATAGAAGATAACTCACTTACAACTCTACCTACTATGTCAATAGCATTTATCTCGCTATTGTGGATTGCTTCATATGATACATTTAGATTATTGAATATTTTTTCGCTGTTTCTAAATACATCCCTCTTCTGTATGAGCTCTTCATATTCTTCAGGATTTAGATTTGCCGCTTCTATCTCATCAATTTGGAATTTTAGCAAATCTATTTCCCTCTGTATTTCCATCTCATCTTTATTGTCGTTCAATCTTAATAGTTCTGACTTCACCTTAGAATACTCAGAATAAAGCTCTTTATACTCCATTTTTGCATCCACTATTGTTTCTCCAGCAAATGCATCTATAAATTTCAAATGTCTGCTTGGATCAAATAACAACTGGTTTTGATGCTGCCCGTGGACATCTATCAAGTATGATACTATCTCTTTAAGCAAAGATAGTTTAACAGTTCTTCCATTGACCCTAGCAGTACTCTTCCCGTCAGAATATATTACTCTGGCTATAGTAATAATTCCGTCTTCCATATCAATATCATTTTCAGACATTATTCTTTTTAAATTTTCATTTTCAGAGTAGAAAACTGTTTCTACAAAACCTTTATCAGTTCCTTTTCTTAAAAATGATTTATCATATTTATTTCCAAGACACAGACCTAACGCATCTATTATTATAGATTTCCCAGAACCTGTTTCCCCTGTCAAAATATTCAAGTTTTTGTCTATAGTGAGCCTCAGCTCCTCTACAAGAGCACAATTTTTCATATATATTTCGAGAATCAAACCAATATGTAGTATACCTATATACTACAAACTCACCTCCAAGCTCACAAATCATATCGATTTAGTGAAAATTTTTACGTCTTTAATATTTAATTTATAAAATTTATTTTTTATAAATTAGCAAAATAACCCTATATTACGGGTTATTTGCTAAGCTGATGCGATTTTTCAACAACTTCTCTTATATTTTCAAAGTGTTTTTCTCTATCGTAAGTAAATCCTTCATTAGATGTACATAGATGTATTAAGTATTCTATATTTCCTTCTGGTCCTTTTATAGGTGAGAAATCTAGATTTTTAATAGCAAATCCATTTTCTACCACAAAATCAGAAATCATTTCTATAACTTCTATATGAGTTGAAGTTTCTCTTACGACACCTTTTTTACCAACTTTTTCTCTTCCTGCTTCAAACTGTGGTTTTATAAGAGCTACTATTTCTCCGCCATCTCTAAGCAGCTTTTTAGCTACAGGAAGTACTAATTTTAATGATATAAATGATACGTCTATAGAAGCAAAATCTGGGAATTCTTTTAAATCCTCAGTTGTGACGTTTCTTATGTTAGTTCTTTCCATACAAACTACTCTTTCATCACTTCTAAGCTTCCATGCTAACTGTCCATATCCAACATCTATAGAAAATACCTTTATAGCTCCGTTCTGAAGCATACAATCTGTAAATCCTCCTGTAGACGCTCCTATATCCATACAAATTTTTCCCTCTAGTGTAAGGTCAAAATTCTTCATAGCCTTTTCTAATTTTAATCCCCCTCTACTTACATAAGGTATTGGATTTCCTTTAACTTCTATATTTGCATCTTCCTTTACTTCTGTTCCAGCCTTGTCACATCTCTGATTATCTACAAAAACTAATCCAGCCATTATAGCTTTTTTAGCTCTTTCTCTACTTTCGAAGTAACCCTGCTCAACTAGAAGCACATCTATTCTTTTCTTCATATTAATCCTTTCCAGAATTTATACTCTATATACAATTATAAACTCTAAATTTTTTTTATTCTTTCTACAATTTTATTTGCTGATATTCCAGCTAATTCCTGTAGCTCTTCGCAGCTACCATGAGGAATAAATTTTTCTGGTAATGCTATGTTAATTACCTTGTTATTATATTCCTTTTCTGACGCATACTGCAATATCCTGCTTCCAAAACCACCGATGATTATATTATCCTCGACAGTAACAATATTTTTATATTTAGAAAACATCTCATCTAATAACTTTTCATCAATAGGTTTTAAGAATCTAGCATTTACAACACCAACACTTATACCTTCTTTTTCTAGTACTTCTGCTGCTTCAAGAGCATTTTTAACCATATTTCCTATAGCTAAAATTACTGTATCTTTTCCTTCTTTTAAAACCTCATATGTACCAGTTTCTATTTTTCCATATTTTCCAACATTTAACTCATAACAATTTCCACGAGGGTATCTTATAGCACATGGTCCATCTATTTCTAAAGATAAATCCATCATAGACATAAGCTCTTTTGAATCTTTTGGAGCCATTACTGTTATTCCAGGAATACTATTTAGATAAGACAAATCAAATTCTCCATGATGTGTTTCCCCATCATTTCCTACAAGACCAGCTCTATCTATAAGGAATGTAACATTTTTTCCTGTAATACAGACATCGTGTAAAACCTGATCATACCCTCTCTGAAGGAACGATGAATACACAGCAAAATAAGGCTTCATTCCATTTTTTGCAAGTCCTGCAGAAAATGCAACTGCATGTTGTTCTGCAATTCCCACGTCATAATATCTATTAGGATGATTTTTTTCAAATATATTAAGCCCTGTTCCTGAAGGCATAGCAGCAGTTATTGCTACTATTCTATCGTCTATACAAGCCATCTGAGATAGCTTTTCTCCAACAGCTGCAGATATGCTTTTTTTATCAGATGGTTGTACACCAACTTTTATATCAAACTTAGAAACACCATGATATTTATCTGGATGTTCCTCAGCATATCTATATCCTTTACCTTTTTTAGTTATAACATGTAAAAGCATAGGGCCTTTTCTTTCTTTTGCATTTTTTAAACAAGCTATTAAATCACTTATATTATGACCATCTATAGGACCGTAGTATTTAACCCCTATAGAATCAAAAAATGCACATTCTTGTGGTACAAAACTATACATTATAGTATCTGTAAGTCTGCTTGCAGCCCTAGATATCTGCCCTCCTGTGCTAGTCATATTTAAAAATCTATCTACTTCACCCTTCATTTTGTGAACTTTAGAATTTCTAATCAAACCAGACATATAAGTAGACATCCCACCTACATTTTTATCTATAGACATTTCATTGTCATTTAGAATGATAATCATGTCGTTTTTTATATATCCAAGCTGGTTTATAGCCTCCATAGCCATACCACCAGTTATAGAACCATCACCTATAACAGCTATAACACTTCCATCTTCACCTTTTATATCCCTTGCGCACGCAAGTCCGACTGCAGTAGAGATAGAAGTAGAACTGTGTCCAGTATCTATTATATCGTGACAACTTTCTTTTTCTTTAGGGAATCCACTCATCCCATCAAGCTGTCTTAATGTGTCAAATTTATCTTTTCTTCCTGTAACAATCTTATGTACGTATGACTGATGACCAACATCCCATACTATTTTATCTTTCGGACTATCAAACACTTTATGCAGTGCCAATGTCAATTCAACTACTCCTAAATTAGAAGCTAAATGTCCTCCTGTTTTTGATACAGATCTCACTAAAAACTTTCTTATATCCTTTGCAAGAAGATCTAGTTCCTCTATACTCATATTTTTTATATCTTTAGGAGAGTTTACTTTATCCAAATATTTGTACATTATCCTCACCTCTACTTTATTACATAAGTACAAGTGCCACTATTATTCCTAATATAGCACCACCTAAAACCTCAAAAGGCGTATGTCCAATAAGTTCCTTTAATTTTTCATTTTGTATTAATTTACCGTGTTGAAGGTCTTCTAACATCTGATTTAATATTGTAGCCTGTTTACCAACAGCTCTTCTAACACCTGCTGCATCGTACATTACAATAGCAGCAAAAACTACAGCTATTGCAAAGTTTGTAGAGTGGAACCCATCTACCATTCCAACAACAGTAGCTAAACTAGTTACAAAAGAAGTGTGAGAACTAGGCATTCCTCCAGATGTAGTTATTCTTTTTATATCAATTCTTTTTTCTTTTCCAGTAAATATTTTTATAAACTGAGCCAAAAAACACGCTATTATACTTATAGCCAATGCTCCGTTATGTGAAAATTCCATAAGGTATTTCATAATATACCTCCTTATCAAAGATTAGTGATCTCTAGATAGTATATAATCTGCTAAACCATCTAAGAATACTGTATCATCAGTTATCTTAGATATACTTTTCTTAGCATCTTCAACCAATTCTATAGCTATCTCTCTAGATTTTTCAAGTCCCATTAAAGATGGGTATGTAGATTTATTGTTTTCTATATCGCTTCCTACATGTTTTCCTAATTTAGCTTCATCTCCAACTATATCTAATATGTCGTCAACTATCTGGAATGCTAGACCTATTTTATTTGCATATTCTGTTATACATTCCATCTGTTTTTCATCAGCTCCACCTATAGCAGCTCCTGCTCTCATACAGCCGACCATCATGGCTGCAGTTTTATTTTCGTGTATATAGTCTAATTTTTCTTTAGGTATCTGCATATTTTCACTCTGGACATCTACAACCTGTCCACCTACCATACCGTAGATACCTGCTCCTCTAGCTATCTCATATGTAGCTCTTAGATATCTTTCTGGATTTTCTTTTCCTATAGATTCTTTAAGCATTGTTTCATATGCAAAGTTAAGAAGTGCATCTCCAGCAAGTATTGCCATAGCCTCACCAAATACTTTATGATTTGTAGCTCTACCTCTTCTTAAATCATCATTATCAAGCGCAGGAAGGTCATCATGTATTAGAGAGTATGTATGTATCATCTCTATAGCTGCTGCAAATGGAATTGCATTGTCTGTATCTCCACCAACTATTCTACAAGCCTCAAGAGTAAGAACTGGTCTTAATCTCTTTCCACCTGAACTTAAACTATAGTTCATAGCTTCCATTATAGTTTTCTGATAACCAACTTCCTCTGGCATATACTTTTTAATAATTTCTTCAGCATAATTAGCTCTTATTTTTAATTCTTCTTTAAAGTCCATTTTTCTTTCCTCCTAAACAAACTATTTTTCAAAATCTTCTTCTAATCCTAATTCATTGAACTTTTTAACTTTCATTTCAGCCTCATCTAAAAGCGCCTTGCATCTTCTATATAAAGCTATTCCTTCTTCGTACATCTCAAGTGATTTATCAAGCCCTGTACTCTTATCCTCTAAGGCTCTTAAAACTTCCTCTAATCTTGAATACGCTTGTTCATAAGTCATATTTTCTATATTGCTCATCGGATTACCTCTCAATTTAAATTATTTCTTTTCTATAGAATTTACAGTACAGTCTGCATTTCCATCGCTCATCATAATACTCAAAGACTCACCAACATTTATGTCTTCTGTACTGTTGACTGTTTTTCCTTCTTTTTGTACCATACAGTATCCTCTATCTATCGTAGCTAATGGACTTAAGCTATGTAGTAAAGCTCCTGTATTTCTCATATTTTCTCTCTTACTGCTAATAATCTGGTCCATACTGTTAATCATATTCACAGATACAGTATCTAATCTATATTTTTCAATATCTATTTTACTAGATATACTATTTTCAATTCTATTTGCTATAACCTTTAAGTTATTCTTACCCTCTTTTATAACTTCATTCTTAACAATAGAACAAATTTCTGAAAAATTATTTTCTAATTGGTATTTCTCTTTCTCTATCTTAGACTCTATACCTCTAGTCAATTTATTCGAAATTAATTCTAAATTATTCTTGCCAGATTTTATAACATCATTTTTTACAATAGTACATATAGCATTAAATGTATTATCAGCCTTATTTCTATCCCTATCTATAACTGCAGACATATTGTTTTTTAGCCGATTTTTACAATTATCTAATCTATATATTACTTCGTTCAAATCTGGCACTGCAATTTCAGCTGCTGCAGAAGGTGTAGGTGCTCTCATATCGGATACAAAATCGCAAATAGTATAATCTACCTCATGTCCTACTGCCGAAATTATAGGTATATCTGATGCAAATATAGCTCTTGCCACCTTTTCTTCGTTAAAAGACCAAAGTTCTTCAAGTGAACCACCACCTCTACCAACTATCATGGTATCTACATTCTGCATCTTATTAAAAAATTCTATCCCCTTTACAATTTCATCCGCAGAATTTGCTCCCTGCACAGCAACTGGGTACAAATATACATTAACCTTAGGGAACCTTCTCCTAACAACATTTATTATATCTCTAATTACCGCACCTGTTTGTGATGTTACAACACCTATACTCTTGGGCATATAAGGTATTTTTTTCTTAAACCTCGGATCAAATAGCCCTTCCCGGTTTAACTTCTTCTTCAATTTTTCAAATTCTATATGAAGGTTACCTACTCCATCTTTTTCTACATTTCGTATATATAATTGATATGCTCCATCTCTTTCGTATACCGATATATATCCATTTGCAACGATTTTCATTCCATCTTCTAACTGCAATGACTTATCGTAATTCCCCTTAAAAATTACACATTTCATCTTAGAAGTTTCATCTTTTAATGTTAGATATACATGTCCGCTAGAATTTATCTTAAAGTTGGAAATCTCTCCTCTAACCTTTAAGTTGTATAATATTGGATCATTAGATAAAACTTTCTTTATATATGAATTCGCCTCGCTTATTTCAAGTGCTCTAATTTCCATTTTTAATTCTCCTAAATAATTCTCTAAATTATTTTATAAAATCATCTAATCCTATTATAGCACAACCACATGCGTTATCTGCTGAGTATGCACCAACTGTAAAGAAACTGTTAATATTATACATCTGAAGTTTCTTTGACAGCCTTTCTGAAATATATTTACTCGATGCAACTCCACCAACAAATACGACATCATCTATCTCGTATTCATCACATACAAATCTCAATGCTTTCTCCAAACTTTTTACCGCTGCATTCATAACAGCCTTAGAAACATAGTACTTATCTTTTTCTTCCATCAATTTGTATACCTGATTTTCTAATCCAGATATATTCATATAACCGTCTTTTACAGACGTCTTTAATCCATTTGTAACCTCTTCCTTACATAAAAGTGCATTTTCGTCTACATATTTCCCAGCTGGAAAATCATAGCCCATCTTAACACCTACTCTATCTATCAACTGCCCAAAACTTATATCCTTGGTTCCACCTACTATCTCCGTCTTATATCCTTTATCACATTTTTCTGTAAGTAGAATTTCCATAGTCCCACCAGACATATGTACAGATACAAATCTCTCCAATTCTTCTTTATCGCAGCCGTAAAGAGATGCTGCTATATGATTTTCTTGATGTGTAGTTTCTAGCATCTCACAATCAAATATAGCTGCCATTGTCTTTGCAAAATTTTTTCCAACCTCAAAAACAGGCATATATGATTCCTCTACATCTCTAGGTTTTGCCGAAGCACAAATCATCTCTACCTTATATCCCTTTTTATGAATATGTTTTTTTAATCTTTCCGAAATCTCTCCAAAATTTTTAATATGTTGAAAAACGGCATCGCTCTGTCTAAGCCCACGCTCACCATTTTTTACATTCAGCATTATTCTTTCATTAAATACTATTTCTCTATTTAAAGTTATAGCTGCTATAGAAGTTGTATAGCAGCTAGTATCAATCCCTATTATTATTCGATTATTTTCTGTCATTTAAGTAACTACCTAAAACTCCATTTATAAATTTTGGAGATTTATCATCGCAGTACATTTTTGCCATTTCTATAGCTTCATTTATAGATACCTTTTCTGGTATGCTATCAATAAATCCTATCTCAGCTATTGCAAGTCTTAATATTGCAACGTCTACTTTTGGCATTGTCATTATAGACCATCCTTTAGCGTATTTGTCTATTGCTTCGTCTATTTCTTCGTGTTTTTCTTCGTATATTTTGCATACATTAGACACATAATCTAGGTTTAAATAGTTTTCTAGATCTATTTCTTCTTCAGTTTCCATAGATTCGTGTACATCGCTGTCATTTGAGCTCTGAAGTTTTAATTCTTCAAATCTATTAACTATATACTCCTCGTTACCTACTAAAAATTCCTTTACCTTGTTTTCTAAATCCGATAAATCGTCTTTTACAACATCTAAGTTGTATATGAATTTCATCATATATTCTCTTGATGTTACTGTCTTCACTCTATTGAATCCCATAAATTCCCTCCTAAATTTTTTCCGCACTATTTTTTTAGTATATTTATTTATTAAATCAAATTTTTCCGTTTAATTCAATAAGTTTTTTCAATTTACAAAAATATTTTGTCGCTTAAAAAACCCTCTGAAAAATCAGAGGGTATCCATTAATTTTTCTTAGCTTCTTCTTTATCTTTTTTGAAACTTACACCCTGAACATGTATGTTTACCTGAGATACGTCTAGCCCTGTCATTGTTTCAACAGCATTTTTAACATTTTCCTGTACTTTAAATGCTACATCTGGTATAGCAAATCCAAATTTAACAACTACCATAATGTCTACAGTTACAACTTCTTCTTCTAGCTGTATTTTTACTCCATTATTTTTTAATAATTTATCTGCTATGCTCTGAGAAGACTCAACCCCTTCAACTTCTAGCGCTGCTATCCATGCTATTGTAGAAACAACTTCATTTGATATTTTTATCTGTCCACAATTATTATTTTCCATTTTATATTTACCTCCCGCGTATTAGGTATTATTTACTCAATTATTTTAAAGCACTTATAGATATAATAATACCAAATTGAAAGAAACAATGCAATAACGTAATATTTTTAGCAAAAGAAAAGACAAGATTATAATCAATATTAAAACTATAATACAATACTTAATTAATGATTATTTCTCTTGTCTATATTTTTATGTTATCCAATAAAGTTATAAAACTTTTTTAGCAGTAATTTTTTCTACTCGTATTTTTTTAATACTATTGTAGCATTATGCCCACCAAATCCAAGAGAGTTGCTTAGAGCATAATTTATAGTTCTTTCTTTACCTTTATTTGGAGTGTAATCTAAATCCATTCCTTCTCCAAGATTTTCTAAGTTTATAGTAGGAGGCACAAAATTGTCTTTTATAGCAAGTGCACATACTATCGCCTCTATTGCACCAGATGCACCAAGAAGATGTCCTGTCATAGATTTTGTAGAAGATATAGAAACATTTTTAGCATTTTCACCAAATACTGATTTAATCGCCATAGTTTCATATAAATCATTGTAATATGTAGAAGTACCATGCGCATTTATGTAGTCTATCTGAGCTGGTTCTATTCCCGCATCATTTATAGCCACCTGCATTGCTCTAGCTGCACCTTCTCCACTTTCAGCAGGAGTAGTTATATGATATGCATCAGAAGTCATTCCATATCCTACTATTTCAGCGTATATTTTTGCATTTCTTTTTATAGCACTTTCTAATTCTTCTAATATTAATATTCCACATCCTTCTCCCATTACAAATCCATCTCTGTCTTTATCAAATGGTCTTGATGCCTTCTGAGGGTTATCGTTATTAGTAGACATAGCTTTCATATTACAGAACCCAGCCACAGCAAACTCAGCTACAGCAGCTTCTGTTCCCCCAGCTATCATAATATCTGCATCTCCTCTTTGGATTATCTTAAAAGCATCTCCTACAGAGTTTGTCCCAGATGCACATGCTGTACATATATTAGTACTTGGTCCTTTTGCGCCAAATTCTATAGCTACCTGTCCTGCAGCCATATTTCCTATCATCATAGGTATGAAGAATGGGCTAACTCTTCTATTTCCTTTTTCAAGAAGGTTTTTATGCTGAGCTTCTATTGTTTCTACTCCACCAATTCCTGTACCTATTACAGTACCCATTCTGTTTCCGTCTATATTGTTTAAATCTAACTCAGAGTCTGCAACAGCTAGCTTAGAAGCTACCATTGCAAACTGAGTAAATCTATCCATTTTTTTTAGTTCTTTTTTACTTATATAATCTTCTGGTGTAAAATCTTTTACCTCACCTGCTATCTGTGTCTGGTAATTTGTATAATCAAATCTAGTTATCTTATCTATACCTGATACACCACTTTTTATATTTACCCAGAAATCGTCTTTCCCTGTTCCAACCGGAGTTACGCATCCTAAACCAGTTATAACAACTCTTTTTTTCATAATTTCCTCCAATTTTCAATCTATCTTAGATTTACTATTCTTTTTTATGAAAATTTATTATTTATTAGCTTCTATATATTTAACTATATCGCCTATTGATTTGAATTCTTCAGCTGCTGTATCTGGTATTTCCATATCAAATTCATCTTCTAAAGACATTATTATTTCTACAGCGTCTAATGAATCTGCTTCTAAATCATTCATTAAAGAAGTCTCCATTGTTATTCCTTCGTTTTCAACACCTAACTGATCTACTATTATTTCTACTACTTTATCAAACATTTTAATTTCCTCCATAATTACCTTTTTAAATTTTTAATTTTAGTTTTTATATTTTAAATTTAATTTTGTTTTAATAGTCTTTAAAACTTTTAATTAAATTTACATAACCATTCCACCGTCTACGTTAATAACCTGACCTGTTATATAACTAGACATATCACTTGCTAAGAATAATGCTGTATCTGCTATATTCTCTGCGTTTCCTATACATTTTTTAGGAATCTGCTCAAGCATTTTTCCTTTTAAATCATCTGATAAGACATCAGTCATATCTGTTTCTATAAATCCTGGTGCTATAGCATTTATATTTATGTTTCTTGAAGCTAATTCTTTAGCTACAGCTTTAGTAAATCCTATTACACCAGCTTTAGATGCGCAGTAGTTTGCCTGTCCAGCATTTCCTACAACACCTACTACAGAAGACATGTTTATTACTCTTCCGTATTTTTTCTTCATCATAAACTTAGTGGCAGCTTTAGTTACATTAAACACACCTTTTAAATTTATGTCTATTACCTTATCAAAGTCTTCTTCTTTCATTCTCATAAGCAATCCGTCTTTTGTTATTCCAGCGTTGTTTACAAGAATATCTATCTTTCCAAATTCAGCTACTATATCTTCAACCATTTTAGTAGCATTTTCAAAATCTGAAACATCGCATTTTATTATTTTGCAAGTTTTTCCTAGTTTTTCTATTTCTTTGCTAACTTCTAGTGCAGCTTCTTCATTTGATGTATAGTTTATAGCCACATCTGCTCCATTTTCGGCAAATGCAATCGCTATTGCTCTACCTATACCCCTTGAGCCACCAGTCACAAGCACCGACTTTCCTTCAAAATTTAGTTTATTAGTTGCCATTGGCTTCACCCCCAATTGACTCTATAAATGCATTTACATCAGCTGCCGTATCTAAATTTACTATCTCTACATCAGCTTTTTTCTTAGATGCTATTTTTTTAATAAAAGCTCTAAGTGTTTTACCTGGTCCTATTTCTATAAATCTATCAAAACCTTCATCGATTAATTTAGATATAGAATCTTCCCAAAGAACTGAGCTATATACCTGTTTTATAAGTATTGATTTTATTTCCTCTGGATCTTTGTGTATATTTGCATCTACATTAGATACAACATCAACACTCGGCTCTTTCATATCGACTTTATCTAATTCTAGTTTTAATTTTTCTCCAGCTCCTTTTAATAATGAAGAGTGGAATGGGCCACTTACATCTAGCATAATTGCTCTTTTGGCTCCATTTTCTTTTAAAAGAATTGTTGCTTCTTCTACAGCTGCTTTTTCACCAGATATTACTATCTGTGCTGGCGAATTATAATTCGCAATCTCAACTGTACCTGATTCTAATTTGAGAATACATTCTTCTATGAGTTCTCTACTTGCTCCTATTACAGCGCACATTGCACCTTCTCCATCTGCAACTTCATTGCTCATTATAAGTCCTCTTTTTCTAACAAGAGATACTGCATCTTTAAAATCCATTGTATTTGCAGCAGTTAAAGCACTATATTCACCTAAGGATAACCCTAAACAAGCATCGTATTTAAAGCTTTCATATTTAGATAGTATTTCCATTATAGCCATACTATGTGTTAAAAGAGCTGGTTGTGTGTTTTCTGTCTTAGAAAGTAAATCCTTACACTCTTCATTGTGCATCATGCTTATTAAATCAAAATCTAGTATAGAATTTGCTTTATCTATAACATCTTTTGCCTCTTTAAAGCTCTCGTATAAGTCTTTTGCCATTCCTGTATACTGAGCTCCCTGTCCAGGAAATACTAGGGCTGTCTTACTCATATCTAATCCCTCCTAAAATATTCCCGGCATTATATATAAAGCCTGTTTTGAAATTTCTTCTACTATATCTTTACAAGGTTTGATTTCTCTAACCATTGCTGCACTCTGTCCTGCCATAAAAGATCCACCGTCTTTATCACCTTCTACAACAGCTAATCTAAGTGCACCTGCTCCTAATTTTTCTAATTCTTCAGGAGATGCTCCTTCTTTTTCCATTTTTAAGTATTTTTTAGCTAATTTATTTTTTAGAGTTCTAACTGGATGTCCTGTTGGTCTTCCTGTTACAACTGCATCTCTGTCCTTAGCTTTTAACACCGCATCTTTATAATTCTGATGTATGTTACATTCTTCAGAACATATAAATCTTGTACCTATCTGAACTCCTTCTGCACCTAGTGCAAATGAAGCTGCTATTCCTCTACCATCTGCTACACCACCAGCTGCTATAACTGGTATGCTTAGAGCTTCTGCAACCTGAGGAACTAACACCATAGTTGTAAGTTCTCCTATATGTCCTCCAGCTTCTGTCCCTTCAGCTATTACAGCATCAGCACCTAGTTTTTCCATTCTCTGTGCTAAAGCTACTGTAGGAACAACAGGAATTACTTTTATTCCAGCTTCTTTTAATCTATCCATATATTTAGCTGGGTTTCCTGCACCAGTTGTTATCCCTGCTGGTTTTTCTTCTATTATTAAATCTATAACCTCATCTGCATTTGGAGACATTAACATTACATTTACCCCAAATGGTTTATCAGTTAATCTTCTACAGTTATCAATTTCTTTTTTTACTATATCGGCAGTAGCACTACCAGTTCCAATTATCCCAAATCCTCCAGCATTTGATACAGCTGCAGCTAAATTTGAATCAGCTACCCAAGCCATACCACCCTGGATTATAGGGTATTTTACATTTAGTATTTCACAGATTCTATTCATAAATCCTCCTATATACTCCACTCAACAACAGAAGCGCCCCAAGTAAGACCTCCACCAAATCCAACAAGTACTACCTTATCGCCTTTTTTTAGCTTTCCTTCTCTAAAAGCTTCATCCATTGCCACTGGAACAGATGCCGACGACATATTTCCGTATCTTGTTAAATTTACATATACCTTATCTTTTTCTAACTTTAATCTTTTTGCCGACGAATCTATTATTCTTATGTTAGCCTGATGTGGTATAAGAAAATCTATATCTTCAAGAGTTAGATTTGCAGCTTCTACAGCCTTAACTGATTCATCAGCCATTTTTCTAACAGCAAATTTAAAAACATCATTTCCCGCCATCTGAACTGTATGAAGCTTGTTTCTAACACTTTCTTCACCTGCTTTTATTCTGGATCCTCCAGCAGGTATTTTAAGATAATCTTTACCAGAACCATCCGCACCATTAGTAATAGATAGGATACCACCATTTTCTACAGCTGAGATAACAGCAGCACCTGCTCCATCTCCAAATAGAACCGCTGTAGATCTATCGTCGTAATTTATAACACTAGATAAAGTTTCTGCTCCTATTATCAGTACGTTTTTATATGCTCCTGATTCTACAAACCGTTTCGCAATATTCATAGCATATAAAAAACCAGAACAAGCAGCTGCTAAATCAAATGCCGCAGCATTTACCGCTCCGATATTTTCCTGAACAATACAAGCAGTAGCTGGAAGAGGGCTGTCTGGAGTAATAGTTGCAAGGATTATCATATCTACATCTTTTGGCTCAAGTTTTGCACATTCTAATGCTTTTAATGCAGCTTTTGATGCAGTATCTGAAGTTGCCTCTCCTTCTGCAACCTTTCTTCTCTCAGAAATCCCTGTTCTCGTCCTTATCCATTCATCTGACGTGTCCATTATCTTTTCTAAATCGAAGTTGGTTACTACATTCTCGGGAACATAGCTTCCAACCCCTATAATACCTGCTTTTATATCCATATTTTCTATTCTCCCATAGTGATTTTATTCTTCATCACCGCTGGCTTCTTCTTCCTTCTTAGAATACTCATTTATGAATTCTTTTATATCCTCAACAACATTTCCTTCAGCAAATTTAATAGCCTGTCTAACAGCATTTTTTATTGCTTTGGCATCAGAGCTTCCGTGAGCTTTTATAACTCCACCTTTAACCCCTAGTAGAGGTGCTCCACCGTATTCTGAGTAATCCATATATGCTTTTAATTTTCTAAGATCATCCTTAATTAAAAGAGCCCCTAATTTTCCTTTTGTACTAGACATAAGAGTTTCTTTTATTAAGCCCATAAGCGAAAGGGCTATACCCTCAGCGGATTTTAGAAGTATATTTCCAGTAAATCCATCACAAACTATAATATCTGTTTTATCATTTATAACATCTCTGGCTTCTACGTTTCCTATAAAGTTTAAATCAAGCCCTTTTAATTCTTCATATGCTTTCTTAACTAAGTCGTTACCTTTACCTTCTTCTGCACCGACATTAGCAACTGCTACTCTAGGTTTTTCTATACCTAAAACTTTTTTAGAATATATATCTGACATTGCAGCAAATTCAACTAAGTTTCTTGGCTTACAGTCTGCATTTGCACCACCGTCAGCTATTATTGTCATTCCTTTTTTAACATTAGGTATTGCTGGACAAAGACAAGGTCTATCTATTCCCTTTATTCTTCCAACAACGAAAAGTCCTCCTGCAAGAAGTGCACCAGTATTTCCAGCTGAAACAACAGCCTCTGCTTTTCCTTCTTTGACCATTCTTAAAGCTACAACCATTGAAGAATCTTTCTTGCTTCTTATCGCCTTTACAGGTTTGTCTTCATTTTCAACTACTTCTGTTGTGTGTATTATTTCAAGTCTATTTTTATCAAATTCGTATTTTGCAAATTCTTTTTCAAGAATTTCCTTATCTCCTGTAACAATTAACTCTACATTTTTGTATTCATTTATGGCATCAACTGCTCCTTTTACATTTGATACTGGAGCATTATCTCCACCCATTCCATCTAAAGCTATTCTCATATTAAATTCCTCCTATTCCATTTCTTCAAATATAAATTTACCTCTAAAAATTTGTTCCTGTTTCTTATTGTTGATTACGACTTTAACATAGTGCTTTTTGTCGACATTTCTATAAATTTCAGCCTTTGCTATTAGCCTATCACCTTTTTCAACAAATTTTATGCATTTTATATTTGCAACTCTCATTATTACTTTAGGCGTATCTATTATCGCCATCGCTAGCGATTCCGCAAGCGAGAATATATACGTATCTTTTAAAGTTCCAGTATTAGAGTAAATCATATCCTCATTCACTTCTAGCATAGAAATCCCAAGCTCTCCTACAGATATATCTATTATCTCTCCAGTTATTTCTTTCATTCCTAAAGTTCTAACCTTTGTGCTCTGTGACTCAGCTATGTTTTTAACTCTTTCTCTGAGTTCTGGAATATTCAGACTCATACGGTCTAGCCTGATAGTCTGTACACTGACACTGAATACTTCAGCAAGTTCTTCATCTGTGTAGAACGGATCTGTCTTTAACATATCAACAAGTTCCTTCTGTCTCTGAACTTTACTTCTCTTTTTCATGTTACCTCCAATTTTTATAGCTAGTTTTTATGACCAACTACTAATAGTAGTATATATTATATGCTCATTTTTTTCAACACTTAATTTTTCACTTTTTTTCTATTTACCCCTAGAAAAAAAATATTCTCAGCATTTTGAACAAAAATTATCCTAATTATACATTACCACAAATTAAGACCAAGTACAAAAAAATGAACAAAATGCATAAAAAAAACATGTAGATTACTCTACATGCTTTTTTCTATTTGTAAACTTATTATTTTTCTACGATTTCTTTACCTTTGTAATATCCACAATCAGGGCAAACTCTGTGTGGTAATTTTGGTTCATGACACTGTGGGCATTCTACGAAACCTGGTGCAACCATTTTTGAGTTAGCTGCTCTTCTCATATCTCTTTTTGATTTAGAAGTTTTTCTCTTTGGTACTGCCATTTAGGACACCTCCTCTTTATTCATTTTTCAGTAATTCTTTTAATTTAGCAAAACGTGGATCAATATTATCCTCGTCATTTATCTTTTCGCTGCATCTGCAATCCTCTTTATTAAGGTTTGCTCCACATCCTGGGCAAAGACCCTTACAATCTTCACCACAAAGAACTTTATGAGGCATATTAAATTCTAAATTCTGAGCTATTATTTCTAAAAGGTCTACATTTTCGTAGTCTTCTACAATAAATGCATCGAATTCTTCATATTCATCCTCAGTATAATTGTTCTCCTGCACTATAAAGCCCTGTATATTGAAATCTAAAGGAATTTCAACTTCTTCAAGACATCTAGAACATCTGTCCACAACTGTCATCTTGACGTCTGAATTTATATACAGCTCTTTACCATTACGAGTTACTTTACCCGTAACTTCAATAGGTGAAGCTAATTTATATTTTTCATCACAGTAACTAATAGTATCAATTTCTTCGCAAAAATTCAAGTCAATTTTATCAATTTCTTTTCCGCGTAGTTTGTCGACATTAATTATCATAAAGCTCACCTCTTTGCATTTACCTAATTATTATACAAATCATAAATTTGTTTGTCAAGTATTTTTACTTGATAGGTAAAATTTTGTTTAAATTTTGTATCTTTTGTAGTCTAATTCAACTAATTTTATTATTTTACTAATGCTAAAGTATCTCTAGCTATCATTAATTCTTCGTTAGTTGGTATTAATAACATTTTAACTTTAGAGTCTTCTGTAGATATTACAGTTTCTTTTCCTCTAACGTTGTTAGCTTCTGCGTCTAATTTCATTCCTAAGAATTCCATGTTAGAAGCTATTTCAGCTCTTATTCCTATTCCGTTTTCACCAACACCAGCTGTGAATACAACTGCATCTAATCCGTTCATTTCTGCTGCATAAGCACCTATGTATTTCTGAACTTTTTTAACGTAAGCATCTAAAGTAGCCTGAGCTAATTCATTTCCTTCGTTAGCTGCTGATTCTATATCTCTGAAGTCTGAAGATATACCAGTCATTCCGTATACACCAGATTCTTTGTTCATTAATTTATCAAGACCATCTGCGTCTAATCCTTCTTTTCTCATTAAGAATGGTAGTATAGCTGGGTCTATGTCACCACATCTAGTTCCCATTATTAAACCTTCAAGTGGAGTGAATCCCATAGAAGTATCTACACATTTTCCACCATCTACAGCTGCTATAGAAGCACCGTTTCCTAAGTGGCAAGTTACTATTTTAAGGTCTTTTATGTCTTTTCCTAGCATTTCTGCTGCTTTTTTAGATACGTAGTTGTGAGAAGTACCGTGGAATCCGTATCTTCTTACTCCGTATTTAGTGTATAATTCGTATGGAAGTCCATATAAGAATGATGATTTAGGCATTGTCTGATGGAATGCTGTATCAAATACACCTACCATTGGTACATCTGGTAATATTGCTCTACAAGCATCTATTCCCATTAAGTTTGCTGGGTTGTGTAGAGGAGCTAAGTCTATACATTCTTTTAAAGCTTCTTCTACTTCTGGTGTTATTAATGCTGAAGATGCGAATTTTTCTCCACCGTGAACAACTCTGTGACCTACTGCATCTATTTCTTTCATATCTTTAACTGCTCCAACTTTTTCGTCAGCAACAGCGTTTAATACAAGCTGTATAGCGTCTTTGTGGTCTTTCATTGGCTGTTCAACAACGTATTTGTCTGCTAAACCTTCTTTTTCGTGTTTAAGAACAGAACCTTCTATTCCTATTCTTTCTACTAAACCTTTACATAAAACTGATTCATTTTCCATATCTATTAACTGATATTTTAATGATGAACTACCGCAGTTTAAAACTAATATTTTCATTATTTATACCTCCAGAAATTTGTTGTCATTTTTTTGCTGCACTATTTCCCTCAATACTGCAACTTTTACTTATATAAAAACCGAATTAACATTACTAATATATCATTTTTTTGCGTAAATTTAAAGTCTTTTTCCTTTTTTATTTCATTCACTTGAGTTATACTTTTTTTATTAGAAGAATTTTTTTAAAAGGAGTTTAATTTTTTATGAATATAACTGGCTTAATAGTCGAATACAATCCATTTCACAACGGTCATATATATCACTTACAAAAATCTTTAGAAAAAACAAATGCAGACGCATCAATCGCTGTTATGAGTGGAAATTTTATACAAAGAGGAGAGCCTGCTCTATTTGATAAATTTTCAAGAGCAAAGGCTGCTGTTGAATCTGGTGTAGATTTGGTTGTAGAACTACCATCAATCTACGCATCTCAAAGTGCAGAGCTTTTTGCAAAAGGATCTATTACACTTTTAAACTCTCTAGGATGCGTCGATTCAATTTGCTTTGGAAGCGAGGAGGGAGATGTCGATATCTTATACCTAATTGCGGAAATACTTTGTTTAGAGCCTCAGGAATTTAAGGAAAAACTTTCTTATTATCTAGCTGAAGGTATGCTCTTCCCTACTGCTAGAAACAAAGCTTTATTTGATTATATAAATTCACCTAATTTTTCATTTGGGGATAACTTTAAAAATATAGATTTAACTGAGGAAAGGCTTAACGATATTCTGAGCTCTTCAAACAATATTTTAGGGATTGAATATATAAAGCAACTAATATCATTAAAAAGCGATATAAAACCATTTACAATAGGAAGAATTCACTCTGAATACAATTCAGAGGAGATATCTGGCAATATAAATTCTGCAACGGCTGTCAGAAAAAAACTTAATGAAATAATTTCTCATGTGGAAGCTAGTAATTCATCAGATGTCGATAGTTTAGTTGATGCAATAAAAAATTCTACAGATATAACCAACTCAATTCCAGAAACTACACTCAATATGATTACTTCAAATATAGAAAAAGGATTTTTCCCGATGTATCCAGAGTACTTCTTTGAAACACTTATTGCGACTATAATAAGAGATAAAAAAAATCTAGAATCATACTTTGACATTTCTGAGGGAATTGAAAACAAAATATTCAAATCGGCACTTGTAGCAAAAGATTACGACGAATTATTAAATTTGATAAAATCTAAAAGATACACAATGACTAGAATAAAAAGATGTTTAAACAACATCCTTTTAGGAATTACTAAAGACGATATGGAAACTGCTAAAAAAATAAATTACATTCCATACGTAAGAATACTGGCGTTCAACTCAAAAGGGCGAGAAATAATAAGAGAAATAAAAAAATCATCTGAAATAAAAATAATAAACAAATTCTCAGAAGTAGAACACTTCATGGACGATGAAGAATTTAAATCTCTAATCGAAAACGACATAAAATGTACGGACATGTACAACACAATTTACTACAAAAAAAATAGATCCCTACTAAAAGGATCTACAGACTACTTTATAAAACCGATATACGTAAGATAAACTTTATTACAATATATTTTTTACCGTATCATCAAATTTACAAACTAAGGGCAAGAGATATAACTGCTCGTATGCGACAATACTGCAAGCGCTCCACAACTGCTAAATGTGTTACTCTAACAATGTGGGGCGCTGAAGCCTGGAGCCAAGAGCAGTTATACTCTTGCCCTTTTACTTATAAATTTGATGTGCAATGTGGACATCTAGTCGCATCTATTGCTATTTCAGTTTTGCAGAACGGACATACTTTTGTAGTAGGTGCTGCCTGTTCTTCTTCCTCTTTTTTCTTAATAGCTAACTTAGCAGAAAAACCATTCATTAGCTTGATTATTGCAAATAGTACTGCAGCCATTATCAAGAAGTTGATAACCGCTGTTATGAAGCTTCCATAGTTTAGAGTAACATCTCCAACTATATTCCATTTTAAATCACTAAAGTTCATTCCTCCAAAAATACCAAGTATAGGGTTTATAATATCAGTTACAAAAGAATTAACTATTCCTGTAAATGCACCACCTATAATAATCCCTACTGCCATATCCATTACATTTCCGCGGCTGATGAATTCTTTAAATTCCTTTAAAATCTGCTTCATATCAATTCTCCCTCTTCTTTTATTATATTTTTATATTATTTTTTTATAAAGTTAGCTTCGTTACCTAAAGAAATAGTCTGTTTTTCAGTTTCTTCCCCATTCTTATACTCAAACACAAGTTTATGCTGATTTAATAATTTTTTTATACCCGCATTATCAAGACCTTTAGTATATAGTATAAAGTCCTCATCATATCTATACACTCTGTCTATATCATTTTCACTAGATGTAGCATTTCCTGAAACATATCTCTGTATTGAATCTACAGTACCACATTTTCCTTTGAATGTAGGTATAGTCATCTTCATATCAGAATATTTATCGCTGTAGTTAGTATATACTGATATATTAACAACCTTAAACTCATCTCTGTTTATATTTCTACCTAACTGTTCGATTTCTATACTTTTAAATTCTTCTATGTTAGGTGTTGCAACATCCACCTCAACCTGTATATTAGGGTCTTTTGCTTCTTCATCAGTTTTTTTACATCCTGTCATTAAAACAGAAGAAAATACAACTGTAGAAGCAAGTAAAAGTGCTAATAGCTTCTTTTTCATTTTCTTAACCTCCAACAAATCTTTTTTATCAATTCTATTTAAATATTATAACATAAAAATTTTATTTGTATTGCTTATAGACAAATTTTTTATAAACTATCCATATTTATTAACAAAAAAGAGGCTAATGCAAATCTGCAACAGCCTCTGTGTAATCTAATTATTTGATTAGTTTGTGAAGTTATCGAAGTATCCCTGTATATGTACTATTGGAGTACCTTTATCTCCACTTCCTGAAGTAAGGTCACATAATGAACCTATAAGGTCAGTTAATCTTCTTGGAGTAGTACCCTGAGATACCATTTCTCCTACTAAATCATTATCTTTATTTTTTATGTATTCAGATATAGCGTCTTTTAATTCATCACCTTTTAAATCAGCGAAATCATTGTCTGCTAAGTATTTTAATTTAACTTCGTTTGGAGTTCCTTCTAAACCTGAAGTATAAGCTGGAGAAACTACTGGGTCAGCAAGTTCCCATATTTTTCCTACTGGATCTTTGAAAGCTCCATCTCCGTATACCATAACTTCTACGTTTTTACCAGTTCTTTCTTTGAACTGTTTCTGAACTTCTTCAACGAAATCTTTACAATCTCTTGGGAATAATTTTACAGTTTCTTCAGTTGATTTATTAGTTCCTAGTAATCCGTAGTTTTCATTGAATCCACTTCCGTTTACTGATTTAGTTAATATGTCATCAAGACCTATTACAACTTCAGCTCCTGCTTCTTTAAGTATTCTCTTAGTTCTTTTTCTTGTGTGTATATCACAAGTTAAAACATTTTTAGTGTAGTTTAATATAACTTTTGGGTTGTTAGCGAATATAACTTCTACTTCAGCCCCAGCTTCTCTTATTAATGAAGCATAGTAATCTACATAGTCAACACCTGTGAATGTGTGTTTATTTTCTCCAAATAATTCTCTATATTTTTCAAGAGTAAGTACATCTGAGTATGGGTTAACACCTTTTTCATCAAGAAGCTCTATATCAACTAAATGATTTCCAACTTCATCAGATGGGTAGCTTAGCATAAGAACTACTTTTTTAGCTCCTCTAGCTATACCTTTTAAGCATATAGCGAATCTATTTCTACTTAATATAGGGAATATAACACCTATTGTTTCTCCACCTAACTGAGCTTTTACATCTTCAGCTATATCATCTATTTTTGCATAGTTGCCCTGTGCTCTAGCTACTATTGCTTCTGTAACAGCTACAACGTCTTTATCTCTCATTTCATAATTTTCGCTTTTAGCTGCATCTAATACAGATTCTACTACTATTGTTGCTAGATCGTCTCCTTCTCTTATGATTGGAGCTCTTACTCCTCTAGAAATTGTTCCTACTTTTCTCTCCATATTGGTATCACCTTTCTTTATATAAATTAATTGGTTTTAACAAATTTATCGTAAAATTTTATATCTATTAATAAACAATCCTTAACTAGTATATAAAAAAATTAGGTTAATGGCAAATATTTTTTGTTTTTTACTTAAATTCTTCGCGATTTTTTCTAATTTCGTCTAAAATAGTGACTATATGCTCTTCAACTTCAGATAAAAGTTCGTCAGCATACTCAGCAGTACCAACTTTTATTTCTTCAGAAACAGCTTTTGCATTGCTGATTATTTTCTGTGCTTTTTCTTCTGCTTCTAAAACAGGTTTGCTGCTATTTATATAATCGTTTACAGCATCTTCTGTATCTAGTCTTATTTCTTCAGCCTCAGCCTTAGCATCTTCTATTATTTCTACTGCTTTCTTTTCAGCATCGTCTAACATTTCCTGAGCTTCAGCTATTGCTCTGTTCATTATATCTTTACTTTCTTCGGCTACACTCTTAGCCTGTTCAAGTTCTCTTGGAAGAGCTCTTTTTATATCGCTTATTATATCTAGTGCATCCTGTCTTTCTATACTACACTTGTGAGAATTAAACGGTACTGAAGAAGCCTCCTGAATAAGAAACTCTAATTCTTTTATAAGGTCTATTATGTGTGAATCTTCTATATGCATACTATATCTCCTTTTTATTCATCTTAATTTTTAATTCTTTTAGCACCTGCTCTGGAACCAAATTTTGTATATCTGCTCCAAAAGATAGTACCTCTTTTATAAGTGAAGAGCTTATGAAAGAAAATTTAGTATTGCTTGGAAGGAAAATAGTCTCTATAGATGAATCTAGTTCTCTATTCATATGAGCCATCTGTAATTCGTAGTCTACATCTGCAGCACTTCTTATTCCTCTGACTAATGCATCTATTCCATTCTGCTCGCAATATTTTACAAGTAACCCATCAAACGAGATTACTTTTACATTGTCTAAGTCAGATGTACAGTCCTCTATTAATTTTATTCTCTCTTCTAAAGTAAATAATGCTTTTTTATTAGGATTTATTAATATCCCTACTTGAAGCTCTCCAAAAAGTTTTGACGCCCTTCTTATAATATCTAAATGACCATTTGTAATAGGGTCAAAACTACCAGCAAAAATAGCTTTTTTCACATTACATTTATTCATCGCTATCCTCCACACTTAGCTTATAAAAACTAAGTACTGTTATTCCATATTTTTTTTCCTTTACCTTGACTATATTTCCTATCTCGTCTGGTAGCTCATCTTTTTTATCATGCTCTACCACAATCACTCCATCCTCAGAAAGTATCTGGTTCTTATCTATTCTTTCTATACAGTCTACAAAAAGTCCTTCATAATATGGCGGATCTAGCATAATTATATCAAATTCTTGTTTTTTAATACCCATATCAGATATAACATTTTTATAATCCTTATTTATTACTGTACTTTCCTGCTCAACTCTAGCCTTTTTTATATTAGACTGAATTATCTTTATACTTTCCTTACTCAAATCTGAAAATACGCAATGTTCAGCCCCTCTAGATAGACATTCTATCCCAAGCGAACCCGATCCTGCAAAAAGGTCTAAAACATTTGCATCCATCACGTATGAATTTATTATATTAAAAAGTGATTCTTTTACTCTATCAGTTGTAGGTCTTACACTCTGATCCTTAGGTGGATTAAGTTTCAATCCCCTAGCTTTTCCAGAAATAACTCTCACGTTTTTCTCCTTTCAATTCAAATTATCATATCTATTATTATATCATATAGTAACTACTATTGTATTGATATAAATTAATTCATAGTTATATCTTTTTCTATTTTATCTTTAAATTTAGATTCTATTTCTCTTTTCAATCCTCTATATTCTTTAAAATCTAAAGTAGGATCTTCTCCAATTATAATTCTAGCCTCTTGCTGCACAGTCTTTAGTATTTTCATATGCTTAAATAAATTTGCAACTTTAAGCTCCGGAACACCGTGCTGCATAGTTCCAAAGAATTCTCCAGGACCTCTTATCTCTAAGTCCTTCTCAGAAATTTTAAATCCATCGTTAGTTTCTTCCATTATGTTCATTCTTTTTCTACAAACTTCACTATTTGATCCATAGATTAAAACACAATAAGATTGATGTTTTCCTCTACCAACACGCCCTCTAAGCTGATGTAACTGCGCAAGTCCAAATCTCTCTGCGTTTTCTATAATCATAAGAGTTGAGTTTGGCACATTTACCCCAACCTCTATAACCGTCGTTGACACAAGGATATCTAATTCGTGGTTTTTAAATGCTGTCATAATAGTATCTTTTTCAGATGGTTTCATCTTTCCATGAAGTAGCCCAACTCTTAAATCCGGGAAGAAATCTCTTTTTATTTCTTCAGCAGTTTCTGTAGCAGAAGTTATATCTAAAGTTTCACTTTCCTCCACAAGTGGACAGACTATATAAACCTGTCGTCCCTTGTCTACCTCTCTTCGCACAAGTGAGTTGTACACCTTACCTCTTTTTTTCTTTTCGACAGCTATTGTTTCTATAGGCTGTCTTCCTGGTGGAAGCTCGTCTATTATAGAAATATCCAAATCTCCATAAAGTATTAGCGCAAGAGTTCTCGGAATTGGAGTGGCTGTCATAACAAGTATATCTGGACTTTCACCCTTAGAAGATAATTTTCCTCTCTGTCTAACCCCAAAACGATGCTGCTCATCTGTTATAACAAGTCCAATATTTTTAAACTCAACATTATCTTCAATAAGTGCGTGAGTCCCTATAAGAATATCTATCTCTCCATCTTTAGCCCTCTGTAATATACCTTCCTTTTGTTTTTTAGTAACACTTCCTGTTAATAGCTCTACATTTATTCCAATATCTTCAAATGTTTCTGTAAACGACTCATAATGCTGCTGTGCAAGTATCTCAGTTGGAGCCATAAGCGCACCTTGATATCCATTAAACACACACTCAGCAAGTGCTAGAAGTGCGACAACCGTCTTACCACTTCCGACATCTCCCTGTACAAGTCTATTCATAACTTTTTCTGAGCACATATCGTCAATTATTTCATTTAAAGCTCTATTCTGCGCTCTTGTAAGGCTAAATGGCAATGACTTAAGCACCTCATCTAATCTCTGATTTCTTTTGAATAATATACCTTTTTCATCGCTACTTCCACCCTTGTACATAAACAGTCCAAGCTGTAGTACCAATAATTCTTCAAAAATTAATCTGTATAGAGCAATTTTTAAAGACTCTTTATCTTTTGGAAAATGAATATTTTTAATTGCATATTCTATTCCACACAATCTATATTTCTTTAAAATATATTCCGGCATATATTCTGGTATTTTTATATCCTTACTTTCAAATACCATCCTAACCGTATTCATAATATCTTTATTTGTAACACCATAGCTAAGTGGATAAACTGGCACTAACTTTTCTATATTTTTAGGTGATGCGGATAAGTATTCTAGTTCACACGAATTAAGCTCTACAAATCTACCATTTTTCTTTACCTTTCCAAATGCTAGTATACTATCTCCTACTCTAAAAGTATTTTTTATATACTCCCTATTGAAAAAAGTAAGCTTTGCAAATCCTGTATCGTCTTTTACATCTATTCTAGTTATAGTCATCCCTTTTTTAGGTGTATAGCTCTCTATATTTGTTATCAGCGCCTTTACAGTCACTTTTTCTTCATCTTCAAGCTGAGCAATTTTTTTGATTATACTTCTATCTTCAAACTGTCTTGGAAAATAATAAAGTAGATCTTTTATCGTATAAATTCCAAGTTTATTCAATTTTTCTGCTTTTTTAGGACCTATTCCCTTAACATACTGTATGCTCTCATTTATTACTCCGAACAAATTTATCACCTGCCTAAATTTTTATTCTTCTTAGAGCAAAATAAATCAAAAAAAATCCTGTACAACATATATCTCAGTCATACAGGATTGATTTACTTATTTTTATTCAACTGATATTAGGTAGTAGTAAAGAGGCTGTCCACCGTAGTAAAGTTCTACATCTATGTCCTCGAATTTTTCTTCTAATTCTCCTCTTAACTCCTCAGCCTGTTCTTCTGTAACATCTTCACCGTAGAATAATGTTATTATAGCTGAATCTTCATCAACTAATTTTTCTACTAGTTTCTTTGCTACTTCATCAACTTCGTCACCAGCTGCAATCATTTCTTTTTCAGCAATACCGATTATATTACCTTCTCTTATTTCTATTCCATTCATTACAGTATCTCTAACTGCAAAAGTAACCTGTCCTGATTTTACATAGCTTAATGCTTCTACCATGTTAGCTTCATTTTCTTCAGCTGTAGCTTCTGGATTAAATCCTACAAGTGCACTTACAGCCTGTGGAATATTTTTAGTAGGTATTACTATTATATTTTTATCGCTAAGTTCTTTAGCCTGGTTAGCTGCCATTATTATATTGCTGTTATTTGGTAATATGAATATATTTTTAGCATGTATTTTATCTATTGCTTTCATGAAATCTTCAGTACTTGGGTTCATAGTCTGCCCACCTTCGATTACATGGTCAACACCAAAATCTTTAAATATGCTAGCTAATCCATCACCCATAGAAGTAGATATGAATGCAAATTCTTTTTCTTCTACTGGTTCTTCGTATTCAGCGTTTTCTGCAACACCTTCAAGTATATTTTCATGCTGCATTCTCATATTTTCTATTTTTATTGTTAATAACTGTCCGTATTTTAATGCTTCCTGAAGTACGTTACCTGGTTCGTTAGTATGAACGTGTACTTTTATAACACCTTCATCTCCAACTACTGCTAAACTATCTCCATATCCTAGCATTATATCTCTTATTCCAGCATCGTCTATTTTATCTGATTCTAATATAAATTCAGTACAGTATCCGAATTTTATATCTTCTGTAGATGTAGTATCTGCTGATGATAGAGATACATTTTTAAGTTCTGCTTTTTCTGCTGTTGCTGGAACTACTGCTTTTCCAACTATTGCAAGATAGAACCCTTCTAATATAAGTGTTAACCCTTTACCACCTGAGTCTACAACCCCAGCGTCTTTAAGGTTTTTAAGTAGGTTAGGAGTATTTTCTAATGATACATTAGCTTCTCTAACTACTTTTCCTAAGAATTTTTCAATATTATTTTCTCTCTTAGCTAATTTAACCGCATATTCAGCAGTTTCTCTTATAACTGTTAGTATAGTACCTTCTACTGGTTTTATAACAGCTTTGTAAGCAGTATCTGAACCACCTTTTAAAGCTTTTGCTAAATCCACAGTTGAAAGTTTTTCTTTACCTTCAACAGATTTTCCTATACCTCTGATTATCTGTGATAATATAACCCCAGAGTTACCTCTAGCACCCATTAAAGATCCTTTTGATAACGCCTTTGCTATTTTAGTTATATCGTCTTCTCCTACTTTTTCTAATTCCTTCATTGCATAAGATATAGTAAGTGACATATTTGTACCAGTATCTCCATCTGGAACTGGGAATACATTTAGTTTATCTACTAAATCTTTACTATTCTGAAGATTATTAGCACCCGAAACAAACATTTCTCTGAATGCTTTGGCTTTTATATATTCGGTCATTTTTTTCCTCCTATTTTACTCTTATACCCTGTACATTTATATCTATTTTAGTTACTTTAACTCCGATTAATTTTTCGACTGTGTATTTTATTTTATCTATTATATTGTTAGCAACTGTAGATATATTAATTCCATACTGCATTATTACGAAAAGTTCTATTTCGACAGAATTATCTTCAGTTTCTTCTACTTTTACACCTTTTGTCGCATTTTCACCCTTTAAAAGTTCAACTATTCCTTTAGTTCTTGATGCAAGTCCAACTAGCCCATAACTTTCCATAGCTGCTCTATATGCAACCTGTGCTATTACATGCTTATCTATTTCTATACATCCGTATTCATTTATTATTTTTGCGGTCATGGTTCTGAACCCCCTCTTAAAAGTTTTTTGCCAATTTAATTTTATCCTCGGCAATAAATACATAAAGTATCTATTTTCTAGTCGATATAAACAATATGATACTATAATCTGGTTATAATTTAAACCTATATAGCATATAATAATCTAACTTTAACAATAATATCAAGTCTTTTTATCAAATAAACTTTTTTATTTTTACAAATTAGAAAACTTTTTGTTTACATTATCAGCATTTATATATATAATTTTATATGATAAATAGATATTCTTCAATATCTTCAAAAGAAATATATTTTTTTCTTGCAAAACTTTGTTGTTTATGATATTATAAATATGTTTTTAGTCTTTAAATAGTTATTTATTTTTTAAGGAGGTGCACGGTAAATGTCAAGAGTATGTAGCGTATGTGGTAAAGGTAAACATTCAGGAAACACAGTATCACACTCAAATAAACACAACAAAAGAACTTGGTCTGCAAACTTAAGAACTGTTAGAGTTGTAGAGAACGGAACTCCAAAAAGAGTTAAAGTTTGTACAAGATGCCTACGTTCTGGAAAAGTTGAAAGAGCTTAATTAAAATTTTGTTCGTGAGATCAAAGGTCTACCAAAAAGGGTAGACCTTTTTTTATTGCTTAATATATGGAAAAGAGTGAAGAAATATGTCATTTCCTTACACGCACGTCGAAGCCTGGAGAGAAGTTTGTCTATGCCTTCAATCCCCGAGAGATATTAACCTATAAATTTTGATTTAACCACTCTAATTAAGAAAGAGATTTATAGTAGATTAGGCAAAAAAATAGCTGTTGCAAATTATTGCAACAACTACATTTTTTATTCATTGATTGTTACTGAGTCTTCTCCATCAATTTCTGATAGTTTTACAGATATAAATTCATTTTTTGATGTCGGTACGTTTTTTCCTACGTAATCAGCTCTTATTGGTAGTTCTCTGTGTCCTCTGTCAACAAGTACAGCAAGCTGTATTGCTTTAGGTCTACCATTATCTATTATATAGTCTAACGCTGCTCTTACAGTTCTTCCTGTGTAAAGAACATCATCTATAAGTACAACAGTTTTTTTGTCTATGTCAAAAGAAGTATTGTCGTCGCTTAAGTTTCCTTCTACTCTTCTTTCGCTTATATCATCTCTATATCTACTTATATCTATATCGCCAACTGGTAGCAATTTACCTTCTATTTCTTCTATTTTTAGCTGAACTCTCTTAGCTAGAGGAATTCCTCTAGTCTTTACTCCAACAAGAACAAGGTCTTCTATCCCCTTATTTTTTTCTATTATTTCATGACTTATTCTAGTTATAGCCCTCGCCATAGCTTTTTCATCCATTAACTGAGCCTTTTCTATCATATCAAACTCTCCATTCCGAAAATATTTAATCAAATAATCTTACTTAAATATTAATTTCTTATATTATTTTCTTAATTTCTCCAACAGCTTCTGGAAATAATCCGGTAGCTCTGAATCAAATTCTATGTATTCCTTTGTCGTAGGATGTATAAATCCTAATTTTTTAGCATGAAGTGCCTGACCATTTAATTTTATCTTTGAATTTTTAGGTCCGTACACTGGATCCCCTACAAGTGGATGATTAATAGACATCGCATGTACTCTTATCTGATGAGTTCTTCCCGTTTCAAGCCTAGCTCTGACGTGCGTATATCCATTAAATCTTTCAATCACCTCAAAATGAGTCACAGCTCTTTTTCCATTTGGAACGATAGCCATCTTTAATCTATCTTTAGGATTTCTCCCTATTGGTCTATCAACTGTAACATTATCTTCTTTAAATACACCGTGGCAGATAAATTCATACTCTCTCGTTATAGAGTGATCCTTTAGCTGCTCAGCAAGACAATTATGTGCATTGTTGTTTTTTGCAATCATAAGTATCCCAGAAGTGTCTTTATCAATTCTATGTACTATCCCCGGTCTTATAACACCATTTATAGAAGAAAGATTTCCTTTACAATGATATAAAATAGCGTTAACCAAAGTACCCTCGTAGTTTCCAGGCGCAGGATGAACTACCATCCCCTGAGGTTTATTTACTATTATAATATCATCATCCTCATATACAATTTCTATTGGTATATCCTGTGGTACAACCTCCAAAACCTTAGGCTTTGGAATTTCTATCACAATCTTATCTTCCTCTTTTACAAGATATTTAGCTTTTTCAATTTTTCCGTTTACAGTTACCTTTTTATCTTTTATTATCTTCTGAATATAGCTCCTAGACATATCGACGAACTGGTCCGCAAGATAAATATCTAGTCTATCCCCTTCCTCGTCTTCTTCTACTAAAAATTCTCTTATCTCCTCGCAGCTAACATCAGATAATTTTTCTTCATTTATATTATCTAACATCTTACCTCCTATTAAACACAGTTTCTAATTTACTCCTTCGAATCCGAATACTTCCATATATAGAAGCACAGCAATATTGTTCCACATACAACAAGAATATCGGCAAAATTAAAAACATACTGCCAAATTATTCTAAAATCAAAATAATCCACAACAAATCCCAGTCTAAGTCTGTCTATTAAATTACCTATCGCCCCAGAAACAATCATTATAATAGACGCTTTCCCAATTATGTTTATTTTTTCCTTATTCTTATGTAGCCAATAAAGTCCGATTACTGTAGCAAGTCCAGCTATTATCACAAATATAATCTGGTTATTCTGAAGCATTCCAAATGCTGCTCCTCTATTTTCTACATAAGTTAGATGAAACACACCATCTATAACAGGTATACTTCCTTTTTCTTTAAGTACATTTAAAACTCCGTACTTTATCGCCTGGTCAATACCTATCAAAATGGCAATTATTACTTCATATATCAAAAAACCACCCCTATTTTTAGTTATTATACTTTCATACATAGTTATACATATTCTATTATATCACAATAGCATATTACTTTATTATTTGTTTTTTATATTTGACATTGATTTTTTTATAACATTTTCTTGATAATTTCTTGACACTTTTATAATTAAATTGTATAATTTATTTATAGATTGAAAATAACAGATTAACCTAAATATAATATAAATTGTTAATCTTTGATTCTACTTTCCCCAAAAGTAGTAATAACCTTACCCTTTTGATGAGCTTCGATGGCTCATTTTTTTTACGCAAATTTACTTCCTACAAAAACTATGTACAAAAATAAGGACTTGATTCAGTTAAAAATTTTAATCGAAAACAAGTCCTCTTTTTACTATTAAAATATTAAATTCGTCAATCTATTAATATTTTCTTTCTAAGAAACCAACTTTTTTGTATACTTTTCTAAGAGTTTTTCTAGCTTTTGCTTCAGCTTTTTTAGCTCCTTCACAGTATATTTTTTCAAGATATTCTTTATCTTCTAATAGAGATAAGTATTTCTGTCTCATAGGTTCTAATACGCTTATTATAACTTCAGCAGTATCTGCTTTGAATTCTCCGTATCCTTTACCTTCGTACATCTTAACTATCTCATCTATTGATTTTCCTGATAATGCTGAGTATATATCAAGAAGATTTTTTATACCTGGCTGTTCTGGTGAATATCTTACCACACCTTCAGAGTCAGTCACGCATTTTTTAATTTTTCTTCTTATTGTATCTGGATCATCTTCAAGAAGTATAAATCCATTTACATTTTCATCAGATTTACTCATTTTTTTAGTAGGATCCTGTAAGCTCATTACTCTTGCTGCTTCTTTTGGATAATATCCTTCTGGTATTTTGAATGTATCTGAATATCTATTGTTAAATCTATTTGCTAAATCTCTAGCTAATTCAAGGTGCTGTTTCTGGTCATCACCAACAGGTACTAAATCTGTCTGGTAAAGAAGTATATCAGCTGCCATTAAAACAGGATATGTAAATAAACCTGCATTTAAGTTAGCTTCAGATTTCCGCGCTTTATCCTTGAACTGAGTCATTCTGTTTAACTCACCCATGTATGTCATTGTATTTAATACCCACATTAATTCAAGATGTTCTTTAACATGTGACTGTATAAATATAATATTTTTTTCTGGATCTAGTCCACAAGCTATATACTGAGCTAATAATTTTTTAGCATTTTCTCTAAGAACTTTTGGCTCCTGAGGAACTGTTATAGCGTGTAAATCTACAACACTAAATAAACATTCGTATTCGTCCTGAAGTTTTGTCCAGTTTTTTATTGCTCCTAGATAGTTACCTAATGTCATTTTTCCTGATGGCTGAGCACCACTAAATATTACCTTTTTTTCGCTCATCGTAATCCCTCTTTCTATTTTAGACTTATATATTTTCAAATTTTAAAATTATACTGTTTCAAGCATATCCATAACTATATTTGCTGAAGTAATAGCAGCTTTTTTAGAGAATTCTTCAAAAGTAACATCTGCACTTCCGTCCGCTTTATCAGACATAGCTCTTATTATAACGTATGGAGTTTTGTTTAAGTAGCAAACATGAGCCATTGCAGCTCCTTCCATTTCACAGCAGAATCCACCGAAGTCGTTTACTAATTCGTTTTTAGTTTCCATATCTGCAACGAATAAATCTCCAGTAGCTATTCTACCTTTCATAACATTGTGTCCTTTATTTTCTTTAACTGCTGCATCAAAAGCTGCATTTATTAATCTTTCATCAGCTTTAAATTCTGAGCAATCCATTCTTGGTATAGTACCTTTTGGATCACCAAATGCTGATGCATCCATATCGTATTCTATTGCATCTGTTGAAATTACTATATCATTTACGTCTAATTCGTCATTTAATGCACCTGCAACACCTATATTAACAAGAGCTTCTGCACCAAATTCGCTTATTAATATCTGAGTACACATAGCAGAATTTACTTTCCCAACTCCACATTTAACAACTATTACGTCTTTTCCTCTTAATTTTCCAACGTAGAACTCAAGTCCTGCTTTATCTACTTTTTCTTCTAATTCTATTTTTTCAAGAAGTAATGCTACTTCTTCTTCCATTGCACCTATTATTCCTATCTTGTTCATAATATCCTCCTAAAATTAATTTTTCCAATAAAAAAACGCCCTCGTGTTAAAAAACACTAGGACGATATTACCGCGGTACCACCTAAATTATACACTTATCGTGTATCTCTCAAACTGCGTAACGTGCAGTGACGGTTCGGCTACTATAATTCACCTATCTCCTCGTGGACCCATTCACCGAATCTATTTATGCTGCAATCTCAGCTACTTGCAACTCTCTGTATCAAACTCAACTCGACTACTCTCTCCAGTCTTAGGATTTACAATTTAAAATTTTCTATATTTTTATCATACAAGCAATCTTTTTTTATGTCAAGAAAATAAATTTAAATTTTATCTAAATTTCCAAAGGAATTTTCTTCTTTCCATAGAATATATAAATAAACCAAAATTAATATAATTTGGTTAAAATCAAAATAAATTTTACCTATAAAAGGGGGACAAGATTATGATAGTAACTACAACACCATCAGTAGAGGGATACAAAATAGTTGAGTATAAAGGAATAACTTACGGAGAAGTTGTTTCAGGGGTTAACTTCTTCAAAGACTTTGCAGCTGGATTATCTAATATATTCGGTGGAAGATCAAATTCTTACGAAGACGAATTAAAAAATGCCAGAGAAAAAGCTCTTGAAGAATTAGAAGGAAGAGCAGCTGCAAAAGGTGCAAATGCAGTTGTTGGAGTTGACACAGACTATGAAGTACTAGGTGCTGACAATGGAATGCTAATGGTAACAGTATCTGGAACAGCAGTAGTAATAGAGAGAATATAAGAGAAAGGGCAAGAGTGTAACTGCTCCTTGCTCCAGGCTTCATCTTATATACTTACTTACAGGTTAAGCTAAAAACAAATTTAAACTTAATAAAATTTAATTATACAGAAAAAGGTTGTTACAAAATTTGTAGCAACCTTTTTTGTAAACTATTTACATTCTTCATAAGTTTTTCGTTGGAATAATTTATTGTATAAAAGAAGAGGGTTATAGCAAAAACTACGACAATCTACAGACGCCATGCAACATATAAATGTGTTACATATATGGGCATGGCGTCGAAGCCTGGAGTGTTTTTGCTATACCCTCTTCTTTGCTATATTATATTATTCCTTTCATTGCTAGTACTAGCATTACACATGTTACTATTACTAATACCGCTACAGCCATTACACCTGGATGTACTATCATTTTTGGTGCATCTTTAGCTTCTGATTTTAACACTGTTCTTCTAAGTGCTGATACTATTGGTTTATATATTAATAAAATTATTGCTGAGTCTATTCCACCTTTTATTAAGTTGAATGGCATTATCGCTGGAACTAAAAGTTTTACAACTTCTGCTCTTGGAATTCCCATATATATTGGTGTTACTAAGTAGTTCCATAACATCATAACAACTGTAAGAAGTACTGTACCACTTACTAAACCTATTATAGAACCTCTTAAAGTTCTATCTTTTTTGTATATAAAAGCTGCAGTACAAGAAAACGCACAAATAGAAATTATATTCATTACAAGTCCTATTATTCCATCTTCACTTATAGTTAAAAATTCGATAAACGCTGTTACTACTGCTACCATCAATGACATGAACGGTCCCCAAATAAATCCACCTATTGTTATAATTACGTTCTTTGGATCATACTCTAAGAATAATACCATTGGTATTCTTATGAATAATACCGCTGCAAATGCCAGTGCACTAAGCATTGCCACCCTTGTCATTGTTTTTGTCTTGCTTTCCATCATCTTTCATCACTCCTAAAATTTAAAATAAAAAACACCTGATAGACTAAGTGTCTTTCAGGTGTTGTAACTCTCTATTATAAAAATATCTTTTGATTATTAGTATGTAAAATATAACCTAAATAGGATTTATTTTGCACAATAAAAAATCTAACTAATAGATAATTATTAACACATCTTCTCTCATCCAGACTATACTGTCGGTTTTGGAATTTCACCAAATCCTGAATTGAACTTATGCCAATTCCTGCGTTTAAAAAAACGCTCGCGGACTATACCGCCGGTCGGGAATCTCACCCTGCCCTGAAGACATCTTAACTAATTCAGTTGTCTATTATTAAATTAACACAAATAAAAAATAAAATCAATACCATATTGACTTTATTGACTAACAAACATATAATCAAATTATAGTGATTTATACCCCTACTAGGTATATTAAGTATTAAAACTTGGAGGATAAATATATGAAAAAAATAATAAAAATAGATGGCATGGGATGCCAGCACTGTGTAAATAGAATAACTGAAGCACTTTCTGCTATAGATGGTGTAGAAGTATTAGAAGTTAGCTTAGAAGACAAATCTGCAACTGTTGACGTAGAAGAATCAATAACTGATGAAATTTTAATGGAAGCTATAGATGAAGAAGGATTTGAACCTATAGAATGTTTCTTAGCATAATCTATTAATTATAAAATCTAACATAGTTCACCAATTTAAATTAATCATAAATAAAAAGAGCTTTTTCTCCATACAAGATTAAGCTCTTTTTTTATTTATATATTTACTCAAACCAAGCAACCGCCCTAACTGGTGCACCATCGCTATTTTCTACTTTTAACGGACAACAACTAAAATTAAAAATTTTATCTCCACAAAGTTCAAGATTTTTTAGATTTTCAATATTTACAATATCCTTATCTTTAAACAACTTCTTATGTCTTGTAAGTTTTTCATCTGAAACAGGATCTATCCCTATCGTATCAAATCCAATTCCTTTATAATTTCCATTAAGCACATAATCTAAAACTTCATCGTTCACACATGGATAATCTCCAAAATATTTATCAGTTCCCCAATATTTATCCCAACCAGTGTTGAACAATAAAAAATCAACTTTCTCAGCTTTTTTACCGTATTTCAAAATACAGTCTAATGTAATATCCTCGCCTTCATTTAAATCTCTACAATCTATCACAAGTCCTTTTCCTATAAACTGGTTCGCAGGAAACTCGTCTAAAGTCGTTCTATCTGGATATATATGTGCTGGTGGATCCATGTGAGTCCCTACATGAGAATATATACTAATAGAAGTTTCCCTAAAACCATCTTTTTCATAATTACTTGTGTTAATTAACTTTGGCATTTCTGTACCTGGAAAAACTGTCATTTCTTCTTTTATTGTATAAGTTAAATCTATTGCTTTCATACTCTTCACCTCTTAATACTCTAGCTTGATTATCATTTTAATTATATCATATACAAAATTTTTAATTATATAATAAAAAGTAGGATGAACAAATTATCTCTCAAAGCTCATCACTTATTCGATAATCGCCATCCTACTTTTCTAAAACAACTTATTTAATTTTTACTTTCCTGCTTACTTTCTTCTTTCTTTAAATTTCTCTCATTCTTAAAAGTAAGCACTACCTTAAATAAATCTCCATCTGAGCTTACCTTCATCTTACCGTCCTGAAGCTCTGTGAAGCTCTTAGCTATTGCAAGCCCAAGTCCACTTCCCTCAGTATTTCTCGATTTATCCCCTCTAACAAATCTTTCTGTTAGATTTTCAACATCTCCGTTTAATTCCTCTGCAGAAATATTTTTAAACTCTATCTCTGTATTTTCTGCATCTCTCTTAACATTTATGTATACTCTAGTGTATGGCATTGAGTATTTCGAGATATTAGATATTAAGTTAGAGAATATGCGGAAAGTTCTCATACTATCTAATTCTAGTATCACCTTTTCTTCTGGGAAATTACCCTTAACTTCTAAATGGGCTGCATTCAATTTATCCTCAAGTTCTACTAAAGTCTGTTTTATTAAAGATACAACATCTACCTTCATAGGATTCATTTTAACATTTCCACTTGTAGCCTTACTTACTTCAAATAAGTCTTCAATAAGAAATTTTAATCTATTTGATTTTTTATCTATAGTATCAAGATATTTCTGTCTTTCTTCTTCTGTTATTCCCTCTTTTTTAAGAAGGTCAACATAAGTTATTATTGAAGTAAGTGGAGTTTTTAAATCGTGTGAAACATTAGTTATAAGCTCAGTTTTCATCTTCTGGCTCTTAACTTCTTCACTAACTGCTGCACTGAAACCTTTTTCTATATTTTCTAGGTTTTCTTTTATTGGATTGAATACTCCTAAATCTTCTTCCGGAACTGATCCAAAATCGCCATTTGCTATATCTTTAGTTATTGTTTCTAGTTTATTGTAGTCTTCTAATACTTTGCCAAATTTTTTCTTTATTAAAATGTAAAGTATTACAGAGTATATAGCTCCTGTGATTATACCAAATCCCCAAATTGCAGAACAGATTGCTATTGCTAGGAAGTTTACTCCTAATGCTGCCAATATGAATTTTTCATATCCGTCTTTTAAATCTAAGTTGTTCATCCAATTAAAGAATATTTTAACTTTTGAAATCATCCATTTTACTACTCTTATTGCTATACAAGAGTTGAATATTACTCTTCTATCTCCTTTAGCAATCATATCTCTTAGATATATACCGCCCATTAAGAATAGTGCAAATAATATCATCCAGTATCCAATATTTCCTATTACTACTCCCCACGAAGCTGTTGTCGCTGATATAGGAAGCATCTGCATAAGTAGATTTTCTAATGAATCTGATGTGCTAATATCTATAAGCTGTAATGGGTTTATAGCTACAAATGCTGAAGCTATTAAAGATACAAGTATCACTATTACTTCTATAGGCACTTTTATCACGCTACCCATTGCAAATACATCATTTCTTATTGAATTTGGTAGTAGGAATCCTACTAAAGCGTATACACACATTATTAAAACAGCTACCATAGTCATCTGTCCTAATGTATGCATCTTATCTCCTGATAGAAGATGGTAAATTCCATTGTAGTTATTTATACTTGAATTATATGGAGCATTAACTATTTGAGTTGCTCCTTCTTTTGTTAATCCTATTGTAAATGTTGCATTTTTTATAGGAGGCAATTTATATTTTAAAGATCCATCTGTATATTTTTTATATAAATTTGCACTTCTTACATTCCAGCTTTGTACTGTGTTGTCCATAACAGTCTGGCATTTATCTGCATCTATCCCATGAAGTGCTTTAAAGCTATAATTTCCATCTTTATCAAAGTCTAAAACCATGTAGAATAAATATTTTCTATTTATTTCATCCATTCTTTCTTTAACCTGATACTCTTCCATTCCTGAACCTAGTTGAGCTAAAGATTTATTTTTGATAAATTCTAAGTCGTTTTTTTCGTTTCCGATTGTCTTTTTATTTTCTTTATTGAATACGTTGTACTTTACAGGTTTGTTAGCTGCATTTAGAGCTATTTCAGCGTAATCCATATCATTTTCGAACGCTTCATTAAAATCCTCTTTAATAGCTTCTTTATTCAGTATTACATCTCCATTTTCATTTATTGCATCTGTCAATTCTTCTGGAGTACCTAAATCTATATCTGCATTTTCAAGAGCATTTTTTATTGCATCTTCTGTTAAGAAGACATCTGAAGGGTTTGCTTTATTCTCAGTTGCATTCTTCAAATCCCAATACATTGGATAAATCTGACCTAAGAAGTAGTCTGCTCCTGTTTCACTATTTAAAACCTGTTCTTCTACTGTAAATTTATCCGATATATTTCTATACGTCGTCAACATTCCCAATGAGGAAATTAACAACACTATAAGTACTACTATATTGGCTAATATTTTCTTTGATTTATCATCTCTAGATTTTTTCAATTTTGTATCCAACTCCCCACACCACCTTTAAGTATCTTGGATTTTTCGGATCCAATTCTATTTTTTCTCTTATATTTCTTACATGTACCATTACGGTATCTGTGTTTATCGCAGCCTCATTCCAAACTCTTTCATAAATTTCTTCCGCTGGAAATACTCTGCCAGGATTTTTTATAAGCAATCCTAAAATCTTAAATTCTATTGGAGTCAGTCTTACTGGATTTCCGTCAACAGAAACCTCTTTTGTATCGTCGTTTAATTCAAGCCCTCCTATTGTATATATGTTCTCATTCACAGCTTCAATTTCTGCTTTACTCGCTTTTTGAATGTTCATATATTTTGTGTATCTTCTTAGCTGAGAATTTACTCTAGCTAAAAGTTCAAGAGGTTTGAAAGGTTTTGTAACGTAATCGTCTGCCCCTATGTTTAGTCCCATTATCTTATCTACTTCTTCAGATTTTGCTGAAAGCATTATTATCGGGAAATTGTGATTTTCTCTAGCTTTCATAGTGAATGTTATCCCGTCCATTACTGGCATCATTATATCCACGATTGCTAAATGTATTTCTTCATTTTCTAAAACCTTAAGGCCTTCCATTCCGTTGAAAGCCTTAAAAACATTGTATCCCTGATTTAATAAATATATTTCAACAGCCTCTGCTATTTCTTTTTCATCTTCAACTACTAATATGTTATATGCGTTCATAATTTTTCTCCTTTGTCGTATGATTTCTACTCTTTAATTATACAACAGTATGCAGTTATTAGATGAAATTTTATTATTACTATAATTTTTATTAATATAAATAGATAATGGCTTTTTTAATTTTTTCTTTTCAGTCCTTTCCATCTCTCAAACTTCCTTTCTCTCTTTTGTTAATTATATTGTATTGAATAATTTTAAAGATAGACTTTGTATAATTTTAAAGAATTTCTTAAGAGTTTCTATATATTGAATTTAGTTTTGTCGGTGATATAATTAAAAGTATAACTACAGAAAAAAAGGGGGCGTTTTTATGTTTTGCGATTACCATACTCATACAATATTTAGCGACGATTCAAATTATCCAATGGAGGAATGTGTAAAAGACGCAATTTCTCTTGGAATTAAAGAAATTTGTTTCACAGACCATGTAGATTACGGTGTTAAATACGATTTAAAAGATTTAAAACCAGAAGAAGTTGAGGGGAAGGTTTTAAATGTCGATTTTGAAAAATATTTTCCAGAGATAGAAAGAGTTAAAGAGCTTTATAAAGACAAGATATCTATAAAAACTGGGCTTGAATTTGGTGTTCAAAAGCACACAATTCCACAATATGAGGAGTTATTAAAAAAATATCCTTTTGATTTTATCATAATGTCTGTTCACGAAATAGACAATAAAGAACTTTGGGATCATAGTTTCCAGAACGGAAAAACTGAGGCGGAATATTATAGACTATACTTTGAAAATATATACTATCTTGTTCAGAATTTCCATAACTACTCTGTTTTAGGTCATTTAGATTTATTAAAAAGATACGACGAAAAAGATGGATACAACCCATTTGTAGAGAATAAAGAGATTATAACTAAGATTTTAAAATACGTTATAGCTGATGGAAAAGGTATAGAATTGAATACTTCTACTAAAAAATATCACTTAGACGACTTAATGCCATCAAAAGATATACTAAAACTATACTTAGAACTAGGTGGAGAAATCTTGACTATCGGCAGCGATTCTCACTGCAAAAAAGACCTAACAAACTCACACATAGAAGAATTAAAACAAGAACTTAGAGATATAGGTTTTAAGAAATTCTGCACATTCGAAAAAATGAAACCTATATTCCACGAATTATAAAATTTTCTAGGCTAACTTTAAATGCTAAAAATAGCTGACTTCTCTGCTATTACAAACATCAGATATATTTAACTAAAATAAATGACGATAATTTTCTATAAAAAAACTCCTTTTGCTTGACATCATTACTGAAATGAACTCGACAATGCAACTTGATCGTCTGGAGAGGAATTCAGTAATGATGGCTAGCTTTTAAAGGAGTTTTTTTAGAAATTATCGCCATTATTACTTAGTTAAACATATCTAGTTTTAATAAATCAGAGAAATCATCTATTTTAGCATCATACTCTTCTACTGTATCAAATCCATATTCCGCATATATAAACGGTATTCCAACAAATTTTGCACTTCTCGCATCTCCTGGAGTATCACCTACATATACAGGATTTTTTAAATCATTTCTTTCTATCACTAATTTATTATTTTCGCCTTTCTGAAGCCCTGTATTTTCGGCATTTTCTGTGTCCTCAAAATATTTTTCAAGTCCATTTATTCTTAAAAATGCTTCAATATATCCCTTCTGGCAGTTACTTACTATAAATAATCTGTAGTCTTTAACAAGCTCATCAAGAGTTTCTTTTACATTAGGGAATATTTTTCCACCATTTTTTCTATCTATTGTCTGAGCTTCTATACTTGCACACTCATCCATCATTATTTTTCTAGTTTCTTCAGGTATGTGCCCTAACATCTGTTCCATTGCTTCATCGTAAGGCATCCCCATATAACTTGCCACTATTTCGCCAGTTAAACTAGCTTCAAATCCATACTTCTCAAAAACTTCATTCCATATTTCTGCGACATCATCTCTTGTGTCCCACATTGTTCCGTCTAGATCAAAAATTATCGAGTCTGGTCTATTCATAATTTTACCCTCACTTTATTAATTTTAATTTAGATTTCAAAATCTATCTATTTAATTATATCATCTTTAAACTATTCTGGATATATTTTGCACTTATTTTGTATATACATATTATAAATTTTATTTACATATCATTTACTTATTATCTTAATTTTTCCTTCTATCTTTGTATTTTTCCAAATACTTCCAAATATTTTTTGTAATTCTCTTACATCTAAAAGTAATATTTATTTATATAAAAGTAAAATATATTTGACTTTTTGTATTATATATATTATATTTAAACTAAAGATAAGGATAGAAATGAGGTGAGCAAATGCCTAAAAATTTAAAAATAAAATCAGCTCGAGCAGCTTTAGATATGACACAAAAAGACTTAGCAGAAAAAGTCGGCGTAACTAGACAGACAATAAGTGCGATAGAAAAAGGTGACTACAACCCTACTATCAATCTATGCATACAAATTTGCAAAGTTCTCGGAAAAACATTGGACGAATTATTCTGGGATAGCGAATAAAATTGGGATTTAAAATTATTTTTAAGTCTATTCAAAAATAAATAAGCGAAATACGAAAATATAAATAAATGCAATATGATTGGAGGAAAATTTTATGAGAAATATATTTAAAAGAAATTATTTAGACGAAATGCAAGAACAAAAATTATTAAAAATAGAAAGCCATGGGGTTTGGATTGCATTCTCACTACTTGTAATATCTATATTAGTACAAGTAGCATACGCAAACTATACTAAAACTGGAGCTCATATCGAAGGAGAAGTCATAACATTTTTAACATTAGATGCATACATACTATTTAGCTGCATAAAAAACGGAATATGGTCAAGATCTATAAAAGCATCTAACAAAACAAATGCAATCGGAGCATTAATAGCAGGTCTAATAGTTGGGCTATTAAACGCATTCACATTACCACTAGAAACTGAACAGGAAATAGTTGCTACATTCATAATGTCTGCACTATTTACAGGAATACTAACATACATCCTACTAGAAATCTGCATGAGCATAACAAACAAAAGAAGAAACAAACTTGACGAAAACGACGATGAAGAATAAAAATGGCTCAGAAATTGTTATTTCGTAAATTTAAACCAGTTTATAAACGTAAAAAAGAAGAGGGATATAGCCAAAAACGCGACAATCTGCAAGCGACACGCAACACATAAATGTGTTACAAAAATGGGCGTGTCGCTGAAGCCTGGAGCACTTTGGCTATTCCCTCTTTTTTCTATATTTATACTTCTTTTAAATTTCTAACAACAATTGCTGAGCCATTTTTTATCTCTACTGTGCACTCATCTCCAAGCATCACATTAGATATTCCTCTAGGCTGAGCATAGTCCATAGTAAAATTATCAAGTGGGTACTCTAAATTGTAAAGGCTAATCCCTACTGCATCTCCTCTAATAGGAATAACAGATAAAGTATCTCCCTTATTACCCTTAACATTTAAACTACCATTATGAACAAGATAAAGTATCTCATCCTCAGTTATAATCCTCGGAGTCATACCTTTTCTTCTCATATAATCTAATAACTTCACATTTGCTAAAGTGTGGTCTATTCTTCCTCCAAGAGCTGCATACAAATCAACTTCCTTAGAACCAAGCATATCAGCTAATATAATACAAAGCTCTGAATCCGTTTCATTTTTCTTCTCTGGGAATTTCTTAAATTCCACACCCTTTTCTTTATAGTATTCTACAATTTTCGGATTAACTGAATCCAAATCACCTATAATATATCCCGGAGTCATCCCCATTTTATAGACGTGATTTGCACCACCATCCGCACAAATTATATTATCGTAATTCTCTGATTCTATCTTACTTTTTATATCTTCATAATCGTAAATAGAACCATTTAAAAATATACAAGTTTTCAAATCTTTCTCACTCTGTTTCTAGTTTTATTTTAAGACACTAACTATTTATCTCAAATACTGACTATTTTGCGCTTTCTCTAAGATCTTTAACAGCTGCATCTATATCATCTTTACCGAATATAGCAGAACCAGCAACACAAACATCTGCCCCAGCTTCTACTACTTCTTTTATGTTAGATGGTTTAACTCCACCATCAACTTCTATTTCAACATTTAGACCTCTTTCGTCTATCATTTTTCTAAGTTCTCTTATTTTTTCAGTTACACATGGTATGTATGACTGTCCGCCGAATCCTGGGTTAACAGACATTAAAAGAACCATATCAACGTCATCAAGAACGTATTTTATAGTATCTAAAGATGTAGCTGGATTTAAAACAACCCCTGCTTTTATACCATGAGATTTTATGTTCTGTATAGTTCTGTGAAGATGAGTACAAGCTTCAACGTGAACTGTTATTATATCACATCCTGCTTTTACGAATTCTTCTATGTAGTTATCTGGATTTTCTATCATAAGATGAGCGTCAAATACCATATTTACGTCTTTTCTTAAACTTTTAACTATTCCAGGTCCAAGAGTTATATTTGGTACAAAATGACCGTCCATAACATCTATGTGAAGATACTCACATCCTGCTTTTTCAACTTTCTTTACGTCTTCTAGTAATCTAGCAAAATCTGCTGATAATATTGATGGCGCTAATTTAACCATAACCTAATACCTCCTACTGTTTTTCTGTCTTATTTCGTTTAATAACTGTAGATAACTTTCATATCTCTGTCTTGATATCTCCCCATTTTCTACAGCCTCTTTTACGTCGCAAGCTGGCTCATTTTCGTGTACACATTTAGAGCCAAATTTGCATTCGTCATATTTATCGAATTCAATGAAATACTCTTTTAATTCCATTTCATCAATTCCATCTAATTCAAGTGAGCTAAATCCTGGAGTATCTGCTACAATTCCTCCACATTCTAGTTTTAATAGCTCTGCATGTCTAGTAGTGTGTCTACCTCTACCAATTTTTTCACTTACTGTTCCTGTTTTTAACTGGAAACTTTCATCTATCTGGTTTAGTAAACTAGATTTACCAACGCCTGAAGGACCAGCAAACACAACAGTATTTCCTTTTAATTCTTCTTTTACTTTGTCTATGTTTATATGTTTTTCGCTGCTGACAGGTATAACCTTGTATCCAGCTTTTTCATATATTTCAACCAATTCATCTAGTGAGCCATCGTCTAAATCCATCTTAGTAAATATAATCACTATCTCAAGATTTTCTCTTTCGGCATGGACAATAAATCTATCTAAAAGAGATAAATTAGGTTTTGGATCTTTAACGGCAAACACAATTAGAGCCTTGTCTACATTTGCAATAGGTGGTCTAACAAGCTCAGTTTCTCTTTCCTCAATTGTTTCGACAACACCTTTTTTATTTTCCTCATCTACTATGCTTATCTCAACATTATCTCCAACAAGAGGTGTGATTTTTTGCTTTCTAAAAATTCCTCTAGCCTTGCATTCATATAAACCGTTTTCTGTATCTACATAGTAAAATCCGCTAAGACCTTTAATTATTTTTCCCTTTAGCATTACATCGCTCCTTTTTATATAAGTTCTTACTCTTTCTATTTTATCATAATTCTAATTTTTATTCTTTAAATACTTCTATTTTTTATTCTTTAATTTTCTAAAAAGTATGCTAATGTATGAAAATAATTTTTAAAAAATAATCTAGTAAATTTTTATTTATAATTTAAGCACCAATAAAGCTTTAGTTATTATAATATTTTTAGAATATGATATAATAAGAATTGTTTGATTTTAAGATTTTTGAAAAGATTGATTATTTAAAATAAAATTGATAATTATTTAATAGGAAAAAGGGTGATTGTTTAATATGAAAGAAAAAAATTTGAGGATGACAGCTTTTAAAGCTCTCGGCATAATTGTCGTTGTAAGCTGCCATTTAGATGAAAATTTATTTAATTTGATAGGAATACCGATAACTTCAAGCAGGGAACTTTTCCCAGAATACTCGTACCATATACCATTATTTATATTTGCTTCGGGGTATTTTTACAAAAGAATATACGAGAGCGACTATTTTACATTAGTTAAAAAGAGATTTAAGAATATAACTAAGTACTACAAGACAAATTTATTTTACCTCTTCCTTACTCTAGTATTGGTTGGACTTGGACTTTTAGAAAGGGAAATACACTTTAATCTGCACAGCATTTTTATCGAGCCATTTTTAGGAGGATTCCAATTTTACTTTAATGGCCCTGGATGGTTTGTTCCATTCTTATTCACTGTGCGGATTGTCTTTCCACTTACAAGAAAATTCTTCTCTTTATTTGTGAAGTCATTTAAATCTGGAGAAGAAAAGAAATTACTCGATGAAAGTATGTTTACAATCTTCCTTTGTGTAGTTGGATTATTTGCAGCTCACTTTGCAAACATGTATCCTGTACAAAATCAAGATGTAGCATTATTCCATGCTATGCTTAGAACTGCATGGGGACTTCAATTTATGCAAATTGGACTTTTCTACAAAGAATTTGTAGAAGAACATATAAAATATACAGTAAAAGGATTTGTTGCAATCGTGGCTACAAAATCAGTATTTTATCGGATATTTGGATACTGCACATTCTCACTTAGGACTGTAAGCTTCAACGGACACACATTTATAAGCCTATTTACTTCTATCTTAGGAATATTATACGCATTGTATCTAGCAGAATTTATGTGCAGACTAGCGTTAAGATTTAAAAGAAGACTGCCAGAACTGATAAACTTGGTAGGAAACAACACTTGGAGTATAATGATACACCATTTACTAATAAAATGGCTACTAACACAATTTGCAGACACAGGAATACTAGGAAACTCAAGAGAACTATTTGACTACTTCATCTCTCCTGTACTATGCCTAGTACTACCACTTGTATTTGTACATATCTGCAATAAAATAAAAGAAAACAAAGAACTAAAACAAGCATAAAAACAAAAGAGATTAATCGACTAAATAATCAAAAATCGACTAATCTCTTTTTTATATTCCTTTCATAAAATCAATTACCATAATAACTTAAAACAATACAATTTACTAACTTCTCCCTTTATCAACGATTAACATATAACTTACTAAAAAGAAAAAAATCATATCCTAATACCAGCGCCAATCTGCAGGCGGAGGCTTCGCCGTAGCTGAAGCCTGAAGCGGTATAGGATATGATTTTTTCTTTTTTAATAACTTTATATATTAATCGTTTGCATTTAACCAATCTATTAATAGGTTTATGTATTTTTCGTTGTCTTCAACGAAGCACATGTGACGACAATCTCTGAATAATTCCCATTTAGAATTAGGTATTCTATCGTACATATATTTAGCTATATATGGAGTACATAAGTCGTTTCCTCCTGATATAACTAGAGCTGGTTCTTTTATATCTTTTAACTGTTCTGTAACATCGTAAGTTTTTAATGTTCCAAGAGGAGTAAATTCATTTGGTCCCCAACCAACTACGTATGCTTCAGCACCTTTTTTAACTGGTCTAGTTAAGCATTCTGGATCTCCTTCACCGTAAGAACCTGCAGCGTGACGTCTCATGTATTCAGCTTCTGCTGCCTGATATTCTGGAGAAGAATAATCATTGTTTGCAGTTGCGTAGTCTATAGCTTTCTGCATATCTTCTGGAAGCATAGATATTAATCTTTTCCGTTCTAAGCCCCACATCCAAGATGCTGGAAGTGTACTAGATAGTATTATACTTTTAACACCTTCTGGTTTGTAGTTGCATATATATTCAAGAAGCTGCATTCCACCCCAAGACTGTCCAAGTATATGAACTTCATCAAGTCCTAAGTGTTTTCTTAAAGCCATTAATTCTTCTATCCAAACTTCTTTTGTCCATAGGTCAGGTCTATTTTCAACGAATGATTCTCCACAACCTATCTGGTCGTACATTATTATCTGTCTATTGTCCATTTCAGCCATTTTGTCTAACACTTCAAAGTAGTTGTGTGTAGACCCTGGGCCACCATGAAGTAATATTATAGGAGCTTTTTCTGGATTTGGTTCCCCTACTATACGATAATATGTTTTGTACTCTTTAAAAGGCATGTATCCTTCTACTATTTTCATTAAATTCACTCCTCACTTGTGATTTTTATTATTCCCTTAAATGGCCTATCAAAAATTTGCCATTTGACTATATTATAACAATAGTGTACTAGTTTTACAAGTAATTTTATAATAGTATTTTCCAATATGTGCATATTTTTTTAAATCAGAAAACGTTTTTTATAATTAATTGTAACATTTTACAAATTTATATAACCATTCCTCCATTAACTCCTACAACCTGACCAGTTATAAATGATGCTTTGTCTGCTAAATAATATACAGTTTCTGCAACATCCTCTGCTTTTCCTAACCTCATTAAAGGAGTTTCCTCTTTTAGTTCATTTAAAGTTTCCTCTCCATAATATGCGCACATATCTGTCATTATTACACCCGGAGATACTGCATTTACTCTTATATTAGAAGGGCCTACTTCCTTAGCTAGTGCCTTTGTCATACCGATTATCGCTGCTTTTGAAGCTGAGTAGTGCACCTCACAAGAACCACCAGTTTCTCCCCACATAGATGTTATATTTATAATACTTCCACTTTTTTCCCATATCATATGTTGAAGTGCTTTTCTTGAGCAGTTAAACACACTTGTGACATTTACAGACATCATTTTTTCCCATTCTTCATCACTTATATCCGTAAATAACTTGTCCTGGCTTATACCCGCATTATTTACAAGTACATCCAATCTTCCAAACTCTTTTAAACAATAATCTATCATAGCATCTGCCTCTAGACTTTTAGAAACATCTGCCTTAAAAATTTTTACACTACATCCTTCTTCAATTAACATTTTTTCCACTTCTTTAGCTTCTTTTTCTGAGTTATTATAATTTGCCAATACATTATATCCATTTCTTGCAAATTCTATAGCTATTGCCCTTCCAATTCCTCTAGAAGCACCTGTTATAACCGCTGTTTTTTTCATTTTATATTCCTCCAAATTATCATAAAAAAAGTATCCCCCGATTGAAAGGATACTTTTTTATTTATCTTAAATTATTATTTTCTTATTCAGCAGATTCTCCGCCACCAGATTCTCCACCTGATGAACCGCCTGAATCTCCTCCTGATGAGCCACCATTGTCAGATCCACCGCCTGATGAACCACCTGAATCTCCTCCTGATGAGCCACCATTGTCAGATCCACCACCTGATGAGCCACCACTATTATCAGATCCACCGCCTGATGAACCACCGCTGTTATGATCTCCTCCACTTGATGAACCACCATTGTTGCTAGAACCACCGTTATTATTTGTTCCACCATTGTTGCTAGAACCACCATTGTTAGCATTTGGATCTTCTGGAGTCGGAACTGTTGGTTTATTAGCTGTATCTTCACCCTTACTTACTACAAGTGATATCTTACCATTTGAAGTACTCTGTTCTAAAACAGTTCCTTCTTTATATGCAGAACTAAATTCATAAGTTACATTACCAACTGCAAATCCTTTTGCCTGAATCATACTCTGAGCCTGACTTAAAGTCATACCAATTACATTAGGTTCTTCTTTATTGTTATTACCTTTACTTACAACAACTGTAATTGTATCGCCTTCTTTTAATTCAGTACCAGCATCTGGATCCTGAGAAATTATTTCATTTTCAGCTGCCGAATAGCTGTATTCATAGCTAGCTATTTCTAATTTTAATCCCATTTCTTCAAGTGTAGCTTCAGCCTGAGTTACCTGCATACCTTCTACATTAGGAGCCATTAATTCATTATCGCCTCCACCAAATATACTTGAACCAAATAGTTTGAAGAATAATCCTACCTGTGCTAGAAGTATTAATGATAGTATAACCGCAACTATTTTTAATCTCTTCTTAGTCTTAGGAGTTTCTTCTTTTATTACTTTTTTCTTTCTTTTTCTCTTTGGAATGTAATCTTCTTCTTCCTCTTCATCGTCATATAAATCGTCATCGTACTCGTCATCATCATCGTAATAACCAGCATCATCGCCGTCTATATCTGCTATAGCAGCTGGAGCTATTCTAGGTTTTCCAACTGTATTTAGATTTCTTTCATCTATGTGTTTTGTTGCAAAATCATCGTATTCTTTTATAAAATCTAAGTCTATATTTTTTTCGATGTATTCTATATCTTCTATAAGTTCCTCAGCAGTCTGATATCTATCAGCGCTATTTTTTTCTGTAAGTTTTTTGATTATAGTTCTTACACTCTGAGGTATTCTTATTTTTTCTTCTTCTGTAAACTCTATATCATCATTTATGTGCTGAAGAGCTATAGACACAGGCGTATCCCCTCTGAAAGGTAGTTTTCCTGTAAGCATTTCATAAAGCACTATACCTAATGAATATAAATCGGCATTATTTGTAACAAATTTACCTTTTGCCTGTTCTGGAGAGAAGTAATGTACAGAACCTATTACCCCACCTATATTAGTCATTGTAGAATTTGAAACAGCCTTAGCTATACCAAAGTCTGCAACCTTAGCTATACTTCTACCTTCGTTTGATATAAGTATATTGTGAGGTTTTATATCTCTATGTATTATTCCTCTTTTGTGAGCACATCCAAGAGCCATAGCTATCTGTTTAGTTATGTCTAAAGCTGTGTACTCATCAAGAGTACCTTCTTCCTGTATTATTTCTTTTAAGTTTTTACCGTTTACATATTCCATTACTATGTAATGAACTTTACCGTCTTCTCCAACGTCGTAAACATTAACTATATTTGGATGCGAAAGACTTGCAACCGCTTCAGCCTCTCTTTTAAATTTCTTTAAGAATTCCTGATCATCTACAAACTCAGGTCTTAAAACTTTAACAGCAACTACTCTATTCAGCAATTTATCCTTTGCTTCATAAACATAGGCCATTCCACCTTCGCCAATCTTCTTTTCTATTTTATATCTATTTCCTAAAATTGTATCTCCCACGTTATATCACCGTCCCAACTAAACTCTAACTAGTATTACGGAAACATTATCGTTTCCAGCATTATTGGCTGTATCAATTAATTCATCGCTCATATCTTCAAAATCTTCATTTTCTTTAATTATCTCTTCTATTTTAGAATCGATAATGCAACCTGTAAGACCATCTGTTGCTAAAAGTATTATATCACTTTTTTCGATATTTTGTTTAAATATATCAACTATGACAAAAGGATCTGGACCAATTGCTCTAGTTATAATACTTCTATTTGGATGAGTTAAAGCTTCTTCTTCTGTAATTTCATTGCTTTCAACCAATCCCTCAACATATGAATGATCTCTTGTTATTCTTTTTAATCCATTTTCTTCACTGTAGACGTATCCTCTACTATCGCCGACATTAGCTACATACAAATAATTTTTGTACAATATAGCAGTTGTCAATGTAGTTCCCATTCCTGAAAAGCTTTCATCTTCTTCGGCTTTTTCAAAAATTAGGCTATTCACATTATTATACGCTTGTTTTAGTATATCGTCTATATATTCTATCTTAATTTTGCTAGTTTGAAGTAAGTTTTCTTTTAGAAATAATATAATATTCTCGGCTGCCATCTTGCTGGCTACCTCTCCTTTTTTATAGCCTCCCATACCGTCAGCTATTGCAAACAAGCCAATTTCTTCATTCTCTACTTCAACAATCTCACATTTACAATAATCCTCATTATTTTTTCTAACCAGTCCCACATCAGAGGCAAAATAAAATTCCATAAAATCCCTCCTTTTCAGATTACTTGTGTTTTCTTCTTAACTGTCCACAAGCTCCACTTATATCAGAACCCATAGAAATTCTGACAGTCGCTGGAATATTTCTTTCTTCAAGATAATCTCTGAATTTATATATAAATGCCTTATCAGGTTTTTTGAAATCTCTCTCATCAACTTCATTTATAGGTATTAAATTTACGTGGCAAAGCATTCCTTTTAATAGAGCTGCTAAAGCCTCAGCTTCCTTCTTACCATCGTTTACACCTTTTATTAATGAATATTCAAATGTAACCCTTCTATTAGTCTTTTTAATATAGTATCTACAAGCATCTAATATTTCATTGATGCTGTATTTATTAGCAACAGGCATTATTTCTTTTCTCTTATCGTCATATGGAGAATGAAGGGATATCGCTAAGTTTATAGGAATTTCTAAATCTGCTAGTTCGTAAATTTTAGGAACTATACCGCATGTAGACAATGTTATATGTCTGTATCCTATATTTAATCCATTTTCATCGTTTACGATTTTTAAGAACTGTTTTGTGTTATCGTAGTTGTCTAATGGCTCCCCACTTCCCATAAGAACTAGGTTAGATACTCTCTTTCCAGTGTCTTCCTGTATTTTCATTATCTGGTCTAATATTTCCCATGGTTCAAGGTTTCTCACTAGTCCATCCATAGTAGATGCACAGAATCTACATCCCATTCTACAACCTACCTGGTTAGAAACGCAAACAGTAACTCTGCTGTCGTAATCCATCATAACTGTTTCTATTATATTTCCATCATTTAGTAAAAATAGATACTTTTTAGTCTTTTCATCTTTAGACTCTAATTTTAATTCTATATCTATATTACCTATGTAAGAAACTTCTTCCAATTTTTCTCTAAGAGATTTTGGAATGTTTTTCATATCGTCGAAAGTCTTAGCACCTTTGTAAATCCAAGAATAAACCTGAGTTCCTCTAAATGCTTTTTCTCCGATTTCTTTCATAAATTCTTTCATCTCAGCTTCTGTAAAATTTTTCAAAGCCTTTTTATTTTCCATAATATTACCTCGTTTATTTAACTCTTTTCATTTTCGCTATAAAGAATCCATCCATTCCATGAACATTTGGATATATTTTTATGTATCCTTTTTCCTGCTCATCTGGATCCACATTTATTCCTTCTATTGGAACTAATTCGTAGTTTGGATTTTCTTTTAAGAATTTCTCAACAACTTCTATATTTTCGCAGTCCTGAACTGTACAAGTTGAATATACTAAAGTTCCATTTATTTTAACATATTTAGATGCATTTTCAAGTATTTTACTTTGAATTTTTGGTAAATCTACCAATTCTTCTTTAGCTTTATATTTTATTTCTGGTTTTCTTCTTATTATTCCAAGTCCAGAGCAAGGAACATCTGTAAGAACACAGTCAAATTTTTCTATACTATTTTCGTCTAAATTAGCTGCATCAAATTCTTCAGCTTCTATATTTTTTATACCTAGTCTTTTCGCAGCAGCTTTTATTACCTTAATCTTATGCTCGAAAACATCTCTAGATACTATTTTTCCTGTGTTTTTCATAAGCTCAGCCATGTGAGTACTCTTTCCACCTGGAGCACTACATACATCTAATACCATATCCCCTTCTTTAGGAGCTACGACCTTAGCCACAAGCATAGAGCTTATATCCTGAACAGTAAATAGACCTTCTTTATATAATCTAGAATTTTCTATTCCCTTGAAGTTTTCAACCATTATTGCTTCTTCTGGAAGTAATGCCTTATGAGCCTTTATACCTTCTTTTTCAAATTCTTTTAGAAGAGAATCTCTGTCTGTTTTTAAAGTATTTGTTCTAACATATAAATCTGGTCTTTCATTTAAAGCTTCAAGAAGCTCCTCTGCAAACTCTATACCAAAGCTTTTAACCCAATCCTCTACTATCCACTGCTGATATGAATACTTAACAGCTAATCTTCTGATTGGATCCTCTATGTCTATGTATTTTATAGTTCTCTTCTGTCTTATCTCATTTCTTAAAATAGCATTTACAAATCCCTTAGACTTTCCATCGTATTTGCTAGCCAGCTTAACTGTTTCATTGACAGCTGCATAATCTTCTATACTGTCTAAGAAAAGAATCTGGTATGTCCCCATTCTAAGAATTATCTTAACAAAACTAGACATCTTCTTAACTTTTATCTTTGATAATTTATTTATTATAAAATCTAAGTATTTTCTATTCTCTATAACCCCATAAACAAGCTCTGTCGCAAGTCCTTTATCTTTGTCGTTTATCTTTTCATTCTTAAAAATTTTATTAATTGCCATATTAGAGTAATTTTTCTCTATCTCAATATCACAAAGAATCTTAAATGCCGCCTCTCTTGCGTTCATATTATTAACCTCTCTATCTCAATGCAATAAACTTGCATAGTAATCTAATATTAATTATACACTATATAGTGTAAATCTGTCACAATTTCTTTTCATCAACAAATTTTGCACCTAGCACAATCACTCTCTAGACAGGCTTCGACGACACGCCCTTTTATGTAACACATTTAAAAGTTGCGTGTCGTCTGTAGATTGTCGTATCGAGTTGATTTGTGCTACGATACAAAATTTTAAGTTGATAAAAGCAAAGCTGCGACATATTATATATTTAATGTATATCTTAATATCACACAAAAAAAGCAATCTTTATCAGATTGCTAATTTACTAAACTTTTATTTTTCCATTATTTTTCGTCTAATATTTCTATTTTTTCTATACTTGATTGTACCTCAGCGAAGTCATCGTCTATAAGTAACATCGGTTCCGCCTCTTTCATTTTTTCTATACTAATCATAATCTCAACCGCCCTTCTTAGATTGATATACTTTCATTATAAGTATTTTTTATTCAAAACTCAATGTTTCATACTTAAAATAGATAAATCACTGGCTGTTGCAATTTTTTCAATTGCTCTTTTATCGAGTAATCACAAATTAATTTGCATCGACAATTCTGCAAAAAGTTCATACATTTTACTTTCTTATATCTTTTTACCCTTAGGCCTGGCTGGCACTTATATTTTGTTGGCAGTTCTTTTTGTCTTGAATAATTATTTGAAATGAACTCGACAATCTGGAAATACCCCGCAACAGACTTAAGGTTTTATATAATTTTGCGGGGCATTGAAGCCTGGAGAGGAATTCAAATAATTATTCAAGGCATAAAAAAAGACTGCCACAAAATATTGTGACAGCCAGTCTATTTAGTCATCTCTATTGTTTGCTATTAGTAATAGTCTTGCAAGTTGTAGTATTGCAGTTAATGCCGCAGCAACATAAGTCATAGCAGCTGCAGATAGTACTTTTCTACTTTCCTTAGCTTCTCCACTATCCACAATACCTAAATCCTGTAACTGAACTAATGCTCTACTAGAAGCATTAAACTCTACTGGAAGAGTTATTAACTGGAAGATTACTGTTGCAGAGAACATTAATATCCCAATCTGTAGCATAGTATTATTTCCAGAGAAGAATAAACCTACAAATATAAGTATCCAAGATAAGCTAGATGCAAAGTTTACAACAGGAACTATTGCCCCTCTTATTGTAAGTGGTGCATATCCATAAGCGTGCTGTAGTGCATGACCACATTCATGTGCTGCAACAGCAACAGAAGTTATAGAAGTGCCGTAGTACACTTCTTCTGATAATCTAAGTACTTTTCTTCTTGGATCGTAATGGTCAGTTAAAGTCCCTCTTATTGGAACTATTCTAACATCTCTTATACCATTTGCTGCTAAAATTCTCTCAGCAGTCTGCTGTCCATTATATCCACTACGAGATTTTATTCTAAAAAATCTATTTGTAGTTGATGATACTTTAAACTGTGCGTACATTGTAAATAGTATCGCAGGTATTAAAATCATCATTGTTGGGTCATAAAACATACCCATTCCATAATATGGCATCATTTTAAAATCACCTTCCTATTCCCCTTTAAAAAACGATACAGCTTCTCTTACCATATCCATATTTACCCTAGTGTCAAAGCAAGGTCCATTAGGTCTTTCATTGTAGACACCAAGTACTGGAATTCCCTTAACATCAATAATTCCTTCAGTTAAATCTCTCTCACAAGCAACTGCAATTACAGCTTTTGGTCTATTTTCTATTATGACCTTTCTCGCTAAAGTCCCCCCTGTAGCTATAAATACGTGTACGTCTTCATCATCACCCAACTTTGCAAGATCTGCTATATTACAAAGTCCACATCTCGCACAGTTTTCTATTGTAGAGGTAACTCTAAATTTACATGTATGCTGCTGTAAACAGTGAGGTAATAGCACTAGTATATCCTTACCCTTTAAAGAATATTTTCCAGTTCTAACATAGCTATTATTTAACTTAATAAAAACTCTTCTAATTCCACTCTTAGACATACCAGCTAATTCTGAAATAACTACAATTATAGGGTATAATAATTTTACAATTCTATAATTGATTTTCATTAAGCTTGGACTAACTTTTTTATCATCTAAAACTTTTTTAGTTATAATTGCAGAAAATAAGAATATAATCGCAATTATAGAAATAAGAGCTATACTTATGTATATTATTAAACTAGGTGTTCCAGCTACTAAAAAATCACCTATCAAAGTTATTGCAAGTAGCACAGAAAATAAAATAGCTATACTTATTGAATACTTCTTCATATCTGACATAATATCACCTATGAAAGAACAGCTCCAGTTTCTATACTGTTACCTTTTATATATTCAGATACAGGCATTCTCTTTTTATTTGGCATCTGCATTTCTTTTATTAAAATTACGCCATCACCTGTACTTACTTTTATCCCCATTTTATCTGTACCTAGTATAGTGCCCGGCTCTTTATTGCTAGTTTCGTTTAATACTTCTGTTTTCCAGATTTTCATCTTTCCTTCATTGTATATAGCATAAGCACTTGGCCAAGGATTAACTCCTCTAACTAGGTTGTGTATTTCTCTTGAAGTTTTGCTAAAATCTACATGTCCTAACTCTTTATCCATTGTAGGCGCATAAGTAAATTCAGCGTGGTTCTGCTGAGTTCTTGGAGCTTTTCCTTCTGCTATTAAATCAACAGTTTCTTTTAATACCTCTGCTCCTTCAACCATCATTATGTCGTGAAGTTCACCTGCAGTTATCTGATCATCTAACTTAAATTCTCTTGTTAGTATCATATCTCCAGTGTCTAATCCTTCATCCATGTACATTGTAGTAACACCAGTTTTTTCTTCACCGTTTATTATTACCCAGTTTATAGGTGCTGCTCCTCTGTATTTTGGAAGTAATGAAACATGTACGTTTACGCATCCAAATTTTGGTATTTCTAGTATTTCTTTTGGTAATATTTGACCAAAAGCTACAACTACTATTAAATCTGGATTTATTTCTCTTATAGTTTGAACAAATTCTTCATCTCTAGCTCTAATTGGCTGATAAACAGGTATATTGTGTTCAACAGCTAGTTCTTTTACTGGTGGCATTGCCAGTTTTTTACCTCTGCCCTTTGGTTTATCAGGCTGAGTAACTACAGCTAATATCTCATGCTTTTCGTCTATTAATTTCTGTAAGCATGGAACAGCTATATCCGGAGTTCCCATAAATACAATCTTCATTTACACCCCTCCTATTTTTCTACTCTATCAACGAATAATATTCCGTCTAAGTGGTCTAACTCGTGGCAGAAAGCTCTAGCTAGTAATTCTTCTCCAGCTAATTCAAACTCTTTACCATGTCTGTCCTGAGCTTTTACTTTTACAAAGTATGGTCTAGTAACAGGTTCGTTTATATTATCTACACTTAAACACCCTTCTATATCTGTCTGTTCTCCAGCAGTTTCTATTATTTCTGGGTTTATTAATTCTATAAGCCCTTCACCGATATCTATAACAACCGCTCTTTTTAACATACCAACCTGAGGTGCAGCAAGACCTACACCATCTGCTTCGTACATAGTATCAGCCATATCATCTAATAACTGTCCTAATTTTTCATCGAATTTTGTAACCGGTTTACATTTTTTTCTTAATACTGGTTCACCCATTTTTGTAACTCTTCTTAAAGCCATTTTTCTTCCTCCTAATAGCAGTCTTTTACTGCCGTTATTTTATAAATTTTAATGATTTTAATTTTTTATTTTAAAGTACGCTGTTTGGATTAACCGAGATAGAAATATTTATTCCCTTGTCAAATACAACATCTCGTTTTGTTATGCATACATATTTAATTATACCCTTTAAAAGATTAATTTCAACACCATCATCCTTAAATAATATCTGCCATCTATAGTTTTTATTTATCCTAGAAATAGCACAAGGATTCGGCCCTAGTATAAAACTCAAATCCTCAATTCCTCTTCCTTTAAATAAATATCTTAAAGAATTGTACATTGAGTATGCGTTTTTTTCTACTAAATTTTCATTCTCTCCACTTATAACAACACTTATCATATTATTAAATGGTGGGTATTCAAAAGTTTCTCTGATTTTAATCTCATTTTCGTAAAACTTCTCAAAATCGTACTCCATTGCACATTTTATCGCATAGTGATCTGTGTTATAAGTTTGGAGCACAACTTCTCCTTCTTTATCAGCTCTCCCTGCTCTTCCCGCAACCTGTGTAATCAACTGGAATGTTGTTTCGAAGCTTTTAAAATCAGGGAAGTTTAGCATCATATCCGCAGAAATTATTCCTACTAGTGTAACATCAGAAAAATCTAGTCCTTTGGAAATCATCTGAGTACCTATCAAAACATCAGCTTCCTTATTTCTAAATTTCTCTAAAATTTCCTCAGTAGCTCCCTTTCTAGCTGTAGTATCCTTGTCCATTCTTAGCACTCTAATCCCAGGAATTAAGTGCTTTAGTTCTTCCTCAATTCTCTGAGTTCCAGTTCCAAATGGTCTTAGATAATTACTGCCACATTCTGGACACTCCTGTGGAACCTGCTTTTCATATCCACAGTAGTGACATCTAGCAGAGTTGCTTCTTTTATGATATGTAAGAGAAATATCACAGTTTTCACATTTCATGACGTAACCACAGTTTCTACAAGATACAAAGTTTGCATATCCTCTTCTGTTTAAGAATAATATCGTCTGATTTTTTTCTTCTGTATTTTTCTTTATCTTATCTATTAACTTTCCACTGAATATGCTCTTGTTACCCATACCCAGCTCGGCCTTCATATCCACAACCTCTATTTTAGGCAATGGCTTAGAATTTGCTCTTTTATTTATTTTTAATAGTTTGTATTCTCCGTTTTTTGCTTTATAGTATTCCTCTACTGAAGGTGTTGCTGAACCCATCACCAAGGTCACATTGTTTTTAAAAGACATATATCTCGCAACTTCAAGTGCGCTAAACTTAGGATTCATCTCAGATTTGTATGAAGCTTCGTGGAATTCGTCAATTATTACAACTCCCAAGCTTCTAAACGGTGCAAATAGTGCTGATCTTGCTCCAATAAGTATTCTTATCTCGCCTTTTTTAACAGCTCTAAAAACATCGTGCTTTTCTCCTTCAGATAGCTGACTGTGGAAAACTCCTACTATATCGCCAAATCTATTCTTTATTCTAGCAACGGTCTGAGGTGTAAGTGAAATCTCTGGGACTAGTATTATACTATCCAATCCTTGAGATAATGCGTATTCTACTATATCCATATATACCTCTGTCTTACCACTTCCAGTTACACCATGAAGTATGTACGGCTTTTTGTCCTCTTCAAACATCTCATTTTTTATAATATCAGCAACCTCTTTCTGTTGCTCATTTAGCTCTATTTTCTTTGATTCAGCACCATATCTGGATTCAGGCTTTCTATAATATGCCTTCATTGTAAAATCAACTAAACCTCTATCTTTCAATGAATTTATACTCTGCTTAGAAACCTTTAAAATCTCAACAATATCATTTATCTCAGCTTCCTCATTTAATTTTAAGAACTCTATAATCTCTCGCTGCTTATTTCCAATTCTTATCTTATTCTCAGAAATATACTCCTCTGTATCATCCTCGTCATATCTCAGACTTACAAAGCACATATTTTTTTCATTTTTTGTGTTAGTATATTCCCATTTTATATCTACAACACCTTTATTCTTCATTCGGTGTAATATATTATTAATATTTTCCAAGTATTTTAACTTTTCTACCTTAATTTTTCCTTTATTTTCCGAAATTTTTACTGCAACTTTTCTCTCATCATCAGATAGAGAAGATAACTTTTCCAAATAATCATTTTTTAAAACTGCAACTTTATAATTTTTTAATTTAAGTCCCTTTGGATAAATCATATTTATACATTCCATATAGGTACAAATATATCTATTCTTCATCCAATGAACTAGCTCTAGCTGCTCAGGTAAAAATAAAGGCTCTTCATCTAAAATATCTTCAATCTCTTTTATCTTAAATTTTTTGTCTGAATTCTCTTCCTCTAAACCTTTTTCATCTCCAAAATTATTCTTAATCTTAAAGACAAATGCCTCTATAGGCTTATTACCCTTTCCAAAAGGAACTAAAACTCTATGTCCTATTCTAACAATATCCTCTAGAAATTCTGGGATTTTATAAGTGAAGAGATTGTCTGTGTAAACCGTATTACTTCTGACTATAACCTCTGCATACATTCACTAAATCCCTCCTTTTTCTAAAATATTATGTTAAAAAATAGAGGAGTTACCTCCTCTATTTTCTAATTTATTACTGATTTTCTATTATTGCTTTTACTTTATCAAGTATTATGTCTGCAACATCTTCTTTGCTCATCTTTGGATAGTCTTGCATATTTCCGTCTACATCTATTATCTTAACTATATTAGTATCTGTATTAAATCCAGCACCTTCTTTAGTTAAGTCGTTTGCAACAATAAAATCTAAGTTTTTAGATTCTATTTTTCTCTGAGCATTCTGAAGTAAGTCATTTGTTTCAGCTGCAAATCCAACTAAAACCTTGTCCGCTTTTATTTTACCCATTTCTTTGGCAACGTCCTTAGTTCTAGCCAATTCTATTGATAGGTCTCCATCTTTCTTTTTAACCTTTTTCTTTGAATAATTCTTAGGTTTATAATCCGCAACTGCAGCACTCTGTATAAGTGCATCGCAATCTTCAAAATTATCATTTACAGCATTATAAAGACTTTCTGCAGATGAAGTCTGTACAAATTTGTGTACTCCTCTAGGTCTTTCTAAACTAGTTGGCCCAGATATAAGAGTTACTTCAGCACCTCTCATAATTGCTCTCTTAGCTATTGAATAACCCATTTTCCCTGAAGATCTATTAGTTAAATATCTTACTGGGTCTATATCTTCAACTGTAGGGCCTGCTGTAACAGTTATCTTCATACCTTTTAAATCATCGCTTCCAAATAGAGAAACATATACTTCATGAACTATATCGTCCACGTCAGCTAATTTTCCTCTACCTAAATCTCCACAAGCAAGTCTACCAGAAGCTGGTTCTACAAATTTGTATCCATATCTTTTTAGTTTTTCGATATTATCCTGCACTATAGGATTTTCGTACATATTTGTATTCATAGCAGGTGCTATTATAACTGGTGCTTTTGTAGCCATAACTGTAGTAGTAAGCATATCATCTGCTATACCTCCAGCTATCTTCCCTATTACATTAGCAGTTGCAGGCACTATTAAGAAAGTATCCGCTTTTTTTGCAAGAGATATATGCTCTACATCCCAAGTCTTTGGTTCTTCAAACATATCTGTTATAGCAAAATTCTGGCTTAATGTCTGGAAAGTCATCGGAGCTACAAACTCACAAGCAGATTTAGTCATTATTACATGAACATTTAAATCTAATTTTTTTAACTTACTAACAATATCACAAGCTTTATATGCAGCAATTCCGCCACAAACTCCGATTACTACTGTTTTCTTTTCCATAATATTACTCCTGCTGTTCAGCTATCTGTCTATTCTGTTCTTCCTGATGTAATTTTTCTTTTATTGCTATTTCTTCTTCTGTTAATAATCTGTAAGTTATTTTTCCTTCTGCAACTTCTTTAGTAGCAGTTATAACTGGTTTTTCTTTTTTAGCTGTTTCTACATAAGGTTCAGCTCCGTCAACTAATTCTCTAGCTCTTTTTGCTACTGTCCAAGCTAAATAGTATCTGTTGTCTATTTTTTCTAATACGTCGTTTATTGATGGTTTTAACATTTTTTATATTCCTCCTCAAATTCTTTAAGTATTGCTTCTTTGTATCTTTCTGTTTTGTTTTTTTCCGCTGCTATTATAGATTCTATATCTTTAGCTGCAGTTTCAACATCTTCATTTATTATGAAATAGTCGTATTCTTTAAGAGTCTGTATCTCTTCATACGCCATGCTGAATCTTTTTTCAATCTGTTCTTCAGTTTCAGTTCCTCTACCAACTAATCTTCTCTTTAATTCTTCTAAAGATGGTGGTAATACGAATATTAGCACTGAATCTGGGCACATTTTTTTAACATTTAAAGCACCTATCATTTCTATTTCAAGAAGGACATCCTGACCTTTTTCAAGATTTTCCATTATAGCTGCTTTTGGAGTTCCGTAGAAATTGCCGTATCTCTCAGCATATTCAAAAAGATCTCCTTCTTCTATCATTTTCTTAAATTCTTCGTGTGTTTTATAGTAGTAATTTACGCCTTCTTTTTCCCCTTCTCTAGGAGCTCTAGTTGTTGCAGATACTGATAATTTTATGTTTTCGTTATTTTTTAATAACTCCTTACATATAGTACCTTTTCCTGCACCTGAAGGTCCTGAAACAACAGTTAGAATCCCTTTTCTATTCATTTTCAAAATCCTCCGTTAAATTTATTTTCATATAGAATAAATCTTACCAAATTATTCTATATTCTGAATCTGTTCTCTTATTTTTTCTAATTCGCTCTTGATTTCAACAACTGTGTTTGTTATTTCTAAATCTGATGATTTTGAACCGATAGTATTAGTTTCTCTGTTCATTTCCTGAATTAAGAAGTCTATTTTTCTACCTATAGAATCATTTCTTTCTATTGTTGTTTTTAACTGAGCTATATGGCTTTTAAATCTAACTATTTCTTCTGTTATATTGCTCTTATCAGCGTATATAGCAACTTCCATAGCTATTCTGTTTTCGTCTATTATCTCAGGGTTATCTAAGAATTCTTTTATTCTTGAAGTTAATTTTTCTTTATACTCAACAACTACTGTTTCAGAGTATTCTTCTATTCTATCTATGTATTCTCTAAGTAATCCGCATCTCATCTTAATATCTTCTGCAAGTTTCTTACCTTCTATAGTTCTCATTTCAGTAAGTTTTTCCATAGAAGCCTTAACTGCCTGTTCTAACATATTCCAAAGAAGGTCTTCATCGTCCTCTTTTTCTTCTGTTCTAACAACATCTGGGAATTTTGCAATATTCATTATAGATATATCGTCATCCATAGAGTATCTTTCTTTTATCCGAGTTAGTATATTGTAGTACTGATCTGCTAGCTGTTCATCGAATTTTAAGTTTACATCTTCACTACCAGTAAGTTCTAATTTTATAAATACGTCAGCTCTACCTCTTTTTACATAGTCTTTTACTAAATTTCTAACTTTATCCTCTAAAAAAGCTATTTTTCTAGGAAGTCTTATATTTATATCAGAATATTTATGGTTTATAGTTCTACATTCTACTAAAAAATAATAATTATCATCCTTATATTCGCCTCTTCCGAAGCCTGTCATACTTATTGCCATCTTTTAAACCTCCAGATATCCTTCACATATTTTAACAGCTGGTCCTGTCATAAATACTTTATCACCTATATCAATTTTAACTGTTCCACCTTTTGATGTAACATTCATGCTCTTTTCTGTTTTTCCAAGGTAGTTGCAAATTATAGCCGCTGCAGTCATACCTGTTCCACAGCCTAATGTATATCCACATCCTCTTTCCCAAGTGTAGACATTTATATTGTACTGATCTCTAACCTTTACAAAGTTTACATTTGTCTTTTCAGGGAATAAATCGCAATTTTCAATAGCTGGTCCGTATTTTTCTATCATATCTAAATCAAATTCATCTATAAATACTATAGTATGAGGTACTCCCATAAGCATAGATGTTATTGTAAAATCTCTATCTAATATATGTACTCTTTCCTCGATGAATTTTTCTTTATCTGTAGCCATAGGAATGTCACTAGTTTTAAATGAACCTTCTCCCATGTCTACCTTTATATTTATTACATCTCCTAAGTCTGAAGTATTTATTGTTACATGCTTTATACCTGCTAACGTATCTACATCAAACTCTTTTTCGTTGACTATACGGTTATCATAGACAAATCTGCAAAAACATCTAAGTCCATTTCCACACATAGCAGCTCTTGAACCATCGGAATTGTAATAAACCATTTCTATATCTGCTACATTTGAATTTTTTACAACTAAAAGTCCATCTGCTCCAACAGACATTCTTCTGTTACATACCTGTAACGCTAACGAAGAATATTCAGAAGGGCTTTTTCCATCATTTCTTCCATCTATAGCTATAAAATCATTTCCTATACCATGCAGTTTCCAGAATTTCATATTTTTACACTCCTTATTAAAGTATTTTTACTACCTACTTCTGAGAATCATAAAATTCTGTATAACTTAAGTGGTAGTTTTCATTGACACTTGAAAGTTCCGTATGTGTGCTTCAAATAGTCTTCCTTAACTATATAATTATACACTAAAATTTCATTGTTTCCAAATTATTATTTACATTGACGTTAAACTTTTGTTTTAAATATGATTAATTCTATTATTTTTTTAATAAATCTAATTAATTATATTTCATTCCTTCTCACAAATTCTTTCAACTCTTAGAAATACATCACATTAATTTTTCTCCTACTTATTTACTTATTAATATTAGATACTGTTATAAATACAGATTAAAAATTAATTTTAGAATATAAAAAAGGGACTCTTAGCAATTATTTTGTAATAAGTTTCTTTTTTTATATTTTTTTAATTTTTACTTATAAATACAGTTAAGTATTATTTTCTAAATGAATATATTCAAGAAGATATTATAATTATTTTGTAGATAGTCCTTTTAAAACTTAAACACAAGTAGCTCGCACCGACAATTCTGCAAGCGCCCAACATCATTGAAATGTGTTGGGCGCTGAAGCCTGGAGGGCGAATACTTGTGTTAAGTAAAAAAGGACTACCACAAAATAATTGTAGTAGCCCTATCTTCAATATATTATTTAGAAATTAATTCTTTAACTGTATTTATAACAGTATCTACATCTTCTCTACTCACATTTACATGAGTTACAAATCTGTATTCTCCGTTTTCCATTCCACTTATTTTTATTCCTCTATCGTACATTTTCTGAACGAATTCTTTTTCTGGTATAACATCTTCACCCATTGTGAAGTAAACCATACTTATATCATTAGTATTTTTATTTACTGATATTCCATCTATCTTATCTAACTCGTCTGCTAAGTAGTGACTGTTTCTGTGGTCTTCATCTAATCTCTGAGTCATTTCGTCGATAGCTATAAGTCCTGCTGCTGCAAGTATTCCAACCTGGCGCATTCCTCCGCCCATTAGTTTCTGTTTTCTTCTAGCTTTTTCTATAAATTCTTTGCTTCCTGCTACTATTGATCCAACTGGTGCTCCAAGACCTTTTGATAAACAGAACATAACTGAATCACAGCAAGCAGTTATTTCTTTTACATCTACACCTAGTGCTTCTGCTGCATTGAATATTCTCGCTCCGTCTAAGTGAACTGGTAAATTGTGTTTTTCTGCTACATCTTTTATAGCTCTTAAATTTTCAACACTTACTACTGTTCCACCTAAACAAGCATTTTCAACACATATAAGCCCTGTTGATGGCTCATGTATATCATCTCTTCTTATTGCTTTTTCTACTTCTTTAGGATCTAATTCACCTTTTTTTCCTGTGTCTAAAGTTCTTAACTGAACCCCAGCTATAACTGCAGGTGCTCCAACTTCATGCACAACTATATGATAATCTCTACCTATTATTATTTCTTGTCCTCTTGTACAATGAGTGAATAAACAAAGCTGGTTTCCAAATGTTCCACTTGGAACAAATATAGCAGCTTCTTTTCCAACTTTTTCAGCAGCTCTTTTTTCTAATTCATTTAAAGTAGGGTCATCTCTGTATATTGAGTCACCAACTTCTGCTTCTGCCATAGCCTTTCTCATTTTATCTGTAGGCATTGTAACTGTATCACTTCTTAAATCGATAAATCTCATATCCTCAATTCCTTTCATTAGTTAAATTTTTATAATTTAATTATATCAAAATATAATTACTTTTCACATATTTTAATATTTTAAAAATAAATTTTAAATATTTTGTAATACTTTTTATTTTATTGGGTATATATCTATCATAAAAAATACTGTAATACATTCTTATACAATATTATTTTCTAAATTTTTTCCTATGAAATTTTTTAGATTTATACTATTTTGTTATAGTTTATTTATAATATTGTGAAATTTAATACTTTTCAAAAAACTATTGAACTTTTATGAAAAAGATTGTATTATAAAGCCATAATATAAAAAAATTATTTTATATATAGGTTAAAACTTTTTTTATAGTTTATGCGAAAGGGGAAACACTATTATGGGATTTTTAAATGGAAAAACAGTAATCGTTACTGGTGGAGGTAGATCTGTATTACGTGATGGAAGATGTGGATCTATAGGATATGGAATAGTTACAGCATTTGCTAAAGAAGGAGCAAATATAGTAATAACAGGACGTAACGCTAAAAAATTAGAAGACGCTAAAGAAGAAATAGAAAGATTATACGGAGTAAAAGTACTTCCAGTTAGAGCTGATGTAAGTGCTGGTGGTGACAATAAAGCTGTTGTTGATGAAGTTATAAAGCAGACAATAGATGCTTTTGGTAGAATAGACGTACTTGTAAATAATGCTCAGGCTTCTGCTTCAGGTGTTACTTTAGAAGATCATACAACTGAACAATTTGATTTAGCTATATATTCAGGATTATATGCAACATTCTACTATATGCAGGCTTGTTTACCATACTTAAAAGAAACTAAGGGAAGCGTTATAAACTTCGCATCTGGAGCTGGCTTATTCGGAAACTATGGACAGTGTGCTTATGCAGCTGCTAAAGAAGGTGTTCGTGGTTTAACTAGAGTTGCAGCAACAGAATGGGGTCAGTTTGGAATAAATGTAAATATAATCTGCCCACTTGCTTGGACTGCACAGCTTGAAAACTTTGAAAAAGATTATCCACAGGCATTCAAAGAAAATGTTAAGATGCCACCTGCTGGACACTACGGAGATGCTGAAAAAGAAATCGGACGTGTATGTGTACAGTTAGCTTCACCAGACTTCAAATATATGAGTGGTGAAACAATAACTCTTGAAGGTGGAATGGGATTAAGACCTTAATTAATTAGAATATCAAAGATGTCGCTCTTTTGAGTGACATCTTTTTTATAGAAAAAGCAAGGGATAGAAATAATTTTTAGAGGCATCACATTTTGTGTAAGATTTTGTATTTTGAAAAGTTTTCTTTTTAGACACAAAAGTGATGACATCTCTAAAATTTATTTTCTATCCCTTTGCTTGTCAGTAAAAAATAAGCCACTCATAAAGAGCGACTTATCTTTTATATATTCTAAACTAATTTAAGGTCTTATATACTGGTATGTTGTACTAGCAGTTGTTAGCCTTGTTCCTATTTTTATGTCCACAATTATTTAAGTTCTTAATTTTGAGGTTTGCAAAATTTAAGCTAATATTAGTATGCATGCTATTATGTTGTTTAGCATAGTAGCTGCTATACAGATGTCTATTCGTTCTGTTTTGTAGTATGCTATTAGCGGAATTATGTTTATTGCAAATCTTATTAGCATTTCTGGTATTCCACTTATTCCACCAAGTAGTACTATTACTACTGCTGCTATTGGGATGGCTGATTTTTTCATGTTACCTATGCTTTTTAGTGCTACGTGTACATAGATAAACTCTGTAATTATTGGTAATATGAAGCATATCTCAAACAATGCTAGTCCTAGTTTTGCACCTGTTAGTGTTCTTAACTGGTTTTCTAAGAAATAATCTTCTGCTATAGGAGCTATTCCCATTATTTCAACCATTCCGTTAGCTGCATAAGCTGCTGCTTTTGATAGTATGTAGATTAGTAGGACGTATTTTAAGTTTTCCCACTTGAATAAATCTTTTATGTTTGCATATCCTTCTTTGTTAATATAAACTAATAGGATTATTGTTAGTACACTTAGTATAGTTAAATTCATAAGTTGTGGCATGAATTTTATGTTTATAAATATTTGAATAATAATTAATACTAACCCTGCCAATAATTCTAAAGCTGATTTTAATTCTTTATTTACTTTTGTCATTTTTCTCACCTTCTTATAAGAAAATATTTAAAACACTATAAATCATACTTGTTACGATACATACATCTATTCTCTTGGTTTTACAATATATTATCGCTAGAATTAGACCTATTAAAAAGTACATAGCACAGTAAAGTGGACTTCCTAATTCGTGACTAAATGCATATAACACTGTTGAGAAGATTAACATTGATTTTTCAATATTTTTTGTATTCCCTATACTTCCTACATCTCCAATGAATATGTATCTATACTGAAACTCTTCTATTATTGGAATCCAAAGTATTGAAACTATATAATATTCCACTATAGACAAATCTCTTAAACTATTAGTTATTCCATGTAAAATATCTCCTTGCATTGGTATTATCCCATATTTCGCTGCAATCGATGAAAATATTACTGTTATAGCTTTCATAATTATACACCCAATAGCTATATATTTAAGATTTTCCAATTTGAATAAATCTTTGATATTTATTTCATTTTTTTTGTAAAGATATGTTAGTAAAAGTATCAAAGATAGCACTTCTATAGATATTATCACCGCTATGTTTGATATATTTATAGAATGTATTATTCTAAATATTAAGTGTAGTGTAAGTAAAATCATTAAATTTATTACTAATCTTCTGTGTTCATTTTCCTTTGTCATGATATTCACCCCAATCTAAAATATCTTTCTTTGTTTTCACTACAGAAATTTCCATCTCTCAAATAAAAAAGAGAGCTAAGATTTGATTTAATATCTCTTCTTACTCTCTTTTTATCATTTATCTATTCTGTTTTCAATCACTTTGCTCCAACTGGACGTTTTAATGTTCCAACTGGGCATAATCTATTTTGAAGAGCTAGTATTTTTATTTTTTATACTTTATCATTTTTATTTAACTTCTATTTTCTTCTTCCTGTTGAACCTGGGCAATTCTTTTTACTATTACAACATCCTGTACATCCTGAACCTGCTGTATATTCACAATTTTTTATTGTTTCGCTAAGTATTTCAGTTGTAATCTTTGATAAACAATCCATATCCGTAGCTATACGTTCATCGCTATTGCTACTTCCATTTTTTCTATTTATTTCGAAATCTTTATAATTTGTCATTTTATCCCTCTTTCTTTAAAATACTAACTCTTTTAATACACTACTACCATATTATTTAGCATATGTTCAGCAATACATATATCCACTCTTCCGGTTTTTTTGTATATTATAGCTGGTATCAATGCCATAAAAAAATACATTGTAAAATATAATATGTTATTTGCTCTATGACCAAAACTAAATATAATTGATGATATTATTAATGAAATATATCTCATTTTTCCAATATTCCCTATAATCATATATTTGTATACATATTCTTCTCTTATAGGAGCCCAAAAGTTTTTATATATATAAAACTCCACTAGTTCTATTCCATTTAAACTATGTGCATACTTTATTAATGCCTGATCATTTGCTGATACACCTCCGTATATACCTATTCCTATATATGAAAATACTATTCCTATAATTCTATTTATTAAAAATATAAATAGTATATACTTTAGATTTTCCTATTTAAATAAATTTTTAATATCTATATCATCTCTACTATTTAAATAAATTAATACAAACAATCCCGCTAAAATTTCCATTACTATCGCTATCCATATATTAATATTTAATATTATATGTCTAATCAAATATAACCCTATCAATAAAAATCCTACAGCTATATTTTTATCTCTTACTTCTTTGCTATATTCCTTTACCACAACACTCACCTCAATTTAAAATAACTTTCCTTGTTTTCATCGCATAAAGTTATATCGCTCAAATAAAAAAGAGAGTATGATTTGATTTGTATCTCTTCTTACTCTCTTTTTATCATTTTTCTATTCTATTTTCAATCACTTTGCTCCAACTGGACGTTTTTTTGTTCCAACTGGACATAATTTACTTTTAAGAGCCAGTATTTTTATTTTTTATACTTTATCATTTTTATTTAACTTCTATTTTCTTCTTCCTGTTGATCCTGGACAATTACGTTTGCTATTGCAACATCCTGTCCCACATGATCCATTTGTTGAATCACAATATTTTATTGATATTGTTGTTATTGGTAATATTGTTGTCCTTGTTTCTTTATTTTCTCCAGATGTTTTCTTTATCTTTATATCAAAATCACTATATTTTGTCATTTTAATATCTCCCTTCTTAAACACTAGTTCTCTTCTTTGCAGCACTAATCAAATACACATAATAAAAGCTAATAAGTTATTCAAAGAATGAGCTAACATACTTGTTTCTATTTTTTCTGTTTTCTTATATATAATAGCTAATATCATTCCCATAAAAAAGAATGTTAGCCAATGTATTATATTCGTTGTCATATGCATAGAAGTAAATATTGCTGACGATATTAACATTGATATTTTACTCATTTTTCCTAAAGTTCCTATTATTACATATCTATATACAAATTCTTCGATTATTGGTATAAATATAATTGAATATAAATAAAATTCTATAATTTTCATTCCTTTTGATTGATTTAGTATACTTTGTAAAATCAAATCATTTTCTATTCTTTTTTCTTGCAAGATAATTTCTCCTAAATATGTACCTCCATATGCAACAACTCTTAAAAGCAATACTCCTATAGCTATATATTTTAAATTTTCCCATTTTCTTAAATTTTTTATATCAATATCTTTTATTTTATAAAGATATATAATAACAAAAGATACAAATATTATCTCTATCATTATTCTTATATTAGTATTTAGTATATATTTTGAATGAATAAAACTAAAAATTAAATATGATATTAATGCTATTAACAAATTTATCCCTTTTACTTTTTCACTATATTCATTTGACATTTTTTTCATCACCTATTTTATATATTTTTATATTTTAAATTATTTTCTTATATTTAGTCATGATATGTTAAAAGAGAACTAGTATTCTTCTACTTTTTATTTTCTAATTATATATTTTGTTCTACTTATTTTCTTCTACCTGTTGAACCTGGGCAATTCCGTTTGCTATTGCAGCATCCTGTACATCCTGAACCTGCTGTATTTTCACATTCTTTTATTGTATAAGTAATTATTGGAGTTATTGTTCTTGTTTCTTTGTTTTCTCCAGATGTTTTCTTTATCTTTATATCAAAATCACTATATTTTGTCATTTTAATATCCCCTTTCGTAAATACTAGTTCTCTTATTTAAACACTAATCAAATACATCTAAAAAATGCTATAAAATTGTTTAAAATATGAACTAACATACTTGTTTCTATTTTTTCTGTTTTCTTATATATAATAGCTAATACCATTCCCATAAAAAAATAAATCATCCAATGTAGTATATTAGTTGACATATGAGCTAAACTAAATAAAATTGATGATATTATCATTGATATTTTGCTCATTTTTCCTAAATTACCTATTATAATATATCTGAATATATATTCTTCTATTATTGGACCAAATATAATTTTAGAAAAATAAAACTCTATTAACATCAATCCATTTAATTGATTTATCATATTTATCAAAGCCATGTCATTTGCCGTTCTTTCCTCATGTATAATAATTTCTCCTAAATATGTACCTCCAACTGCTATAATTCTTAAAAGTACTACACTTATTAGTATATATTTCAAATTTTTCCATTTTATTAAACTTTTTATATCAATATCTTTTATTTTATAAAGATATACAAGTATAAAAAGTATTGTTACACATTCTATCAATATCTTTGTATATATATTGATATATGTATTGCCTATACGGTTAGAATAAACAACACTCAAAATAAAAAATAATATTGGTGCTAATAGTAAATTTATCCCTTTTATCTTTTCACTATATTCCTTCATGATACTCACCTCAATCTAAAATTACTCTCCTTGTTTTCACCGCATAAAGTTATGTCGCCGACGAAATTTTTTCATTATCATTTCAAAATTTCCGTAGCTCAAATAAAAAAGAGAGTAAGATTTGATTTATTATCTCTTCTTACTCTCTTTTTATCATTTATTTATTCAATTTTCAATCATTTTGCTCCAACTGGACGTTTTAATGTTCCAACTGGACATAATCTATTTTATTTAAAGAGCCAGTATTTTTATTTTTTATACTTTATCATCTTACTTTAATTTAATTACTATTTTCTTCTTCCTGTTAATCCTGGGCAATTTTTTTGACTGTTACAACATCCTGTACATCCTGATGCATTCGTTGGATCACAATAGTTTATAGACATCATTATACTATCGCAAATATAATTTGTAAAAGCTGCTTCTTTTGTATTATTTTCATCAGTATATTTTTTCTTTTTTATTTCAAAATCGCTATATTTAGTCATACTAACCCCTCCTTAATAAATATTGGCTCTTTAAACTCCCGATAAAGCATTATTTAATATATGTATAATAATACTTGTTTCTATTTTTTCTGTTCTATAATATGAAAAAGATAGCACAAATCCCATAAAAAAGTACATAAACCTTTGTATTAGGTTATAGCTTACATGCATTAAAGCAAAAAGTATTGAATTAATTATTAGTGATAATTTACTATTTTTACCTATACTATTCATTAGTACATATCTAAACTCAAATTCCTCACAAATAGGACAAAAGATGAGAGTATATATATAAAATTCAACTAATCCTATTCCTTTATAATTTACATATATTTCACTATTCATTAACTCTTGGAGAATTTTATAACCATATACTTCTTTTATCATATACGTAGTAGTTCTACCTATTATAAACATAGCCATTGTTCCAAATATAATATATTTTATATTTGGAATATCAAATATTTTTTTTATATTTATTTCATTATTTTTTTTTAAATATATCAATACAAATACTATAACAATTAATTCTACCGATATTATCGTATAAACAGTTGATTCATTTTTATAATTAAATATAAAACTTCCTCTTATAAAAGTTAATAAAAATAACATTAACCCTATAAATATATTTCTATCTTTTACTTCTTTGCTATATTCTTTTCCCACAATCCTCACCCCAATCTAAAATAACTTTCCTTGTTTTCATTGCAAAAAGTTATGTCGCTCAAATAAAAAAGAGAGCTAAGATTTGATTTATTATCTCTTTTTATCATTTATCTATTCTATTTTCAATTAGTTTGCTCCAACTGGACATAATTTATTTTAAAGAGCTAGTATTCTTATTTTTCATATTTTCCCATTTTATTTATTTAGCTACTATTTTCTTCTTCCTGTTGAACCTGGGCAATTCTTTTGACTGTTGCAACATCCTGTACATCCTGAACCTGCTGTATATTCACAATTTTTTATTGTTTCACTAATAATTTCACTAAATATATCTGATAAGCAATCCATATTTGTAAGACTGCGTTCATTACCATTACTACTATTTCCATTTTTTCTATTTATTTCAAAGTCTTTATAATTTGTCATTTTATTTTCCTCCTATCTTTTACTAGCTCTTTAATGACAATAGAATACATCTATTTTTATAAAATATTATTTAACATATGAACAGCAATACAAATATCTATTCTTTCTGTTTTATAGTATGCTATAGCTAAAATCAGCCCCATTAAGAAATACATTATCCAATACCATAAATTGCCAGCTGCATGAATAGAACTAAACAGAGCTGATGATATTATTATGCTTAATTTACTCATTTTGCCAATATTACCAATAATTACATATCTATATACAAACTCTTCTCTAATTGGTCCCCAAAAGTTTTTATATATGAAAAATTCTATCATTTCTATACTTGTCAACCCATTAATATAATCAATAATAGCTTGATCATTCAAGGATACATCACCATACATTTTTACACCGATAAATGTAAATCCTAGTGCAACTACTCGCATTATTATAACTAAAATTAGTATTGTTTTTATATTTTTCCACTTGAACAAATCTTTTAAATTTATATCTTTCATATTATTTAAGTACACCAATACTGATATAACTATTGCTATTCCCATCAGTATTGCTAAATAAATGCTAAAATCTATTATTATTGCTCTTGTGTAAAATAATCCAACTAGCATTAATCCTATAAATATATTCCTATCTTTTACTTCCTTGCTATATTCTTTCACAACACTCACCCCAATCTAAGATAACTTTCCTTGTTTTCACTACAGAAATTTATGTTGCTGACGAAATTTTTTCATTATCATTTCAAAATTTCCGTCACTCAAATAAAAAAGAGAGTAAGATTTGATTTAATATCTCTTCTTACTCTCTTTTTATCATTTATCTATTCAATTTTCAATCACTTTGCTCCAACTGGACGTTTTAATGTTCCAACTGGACAAATTTCTCTATTGGAATCAAAATCACAACTCTAAATCTATCTTCTTCATAGTAGTATTCAATATTTCCACCATACTTTTCAACTGACTCTTCTACTATCTTAGTTCCTAGTCCATGTCTAGTTTTGTCCTCTTTGCTCGTTTCAAGATTGCCTTTTTCGTCCTTTTTAATCTCTCCCACTTTGCTATTTTCCGCCTTTATCACAAAATAGTTCTTAGCAATCTTTCCTTTTATCGTTATGAATCTATTTCCAGGTTCTACCTTTTGACAAGCTTCAACTGCATTGTCCAATATATTTGAAAAAATAGAACAAATATCTACAGATTCCATATCTTTTAGTACATTAAACTCTATATCGTATTTAAAGTTTATACCATATTTTTTACATTCTTTGTATTTTTCAGACAGGATTATATCCAAAATCATACTTCCAGAATTTATTCTATTTCTGTTGTAATCTAGTTCTTCGTATATTTTTTTCTTGTACTTCTCTCTTTCTTCACCATCCATACTCTCCATACACATTATATGATTGTTTATATCGTGTGATAGTTTTCTGACCTTTTCTTGATTTTCTTTAAGAGTGTTGTAGTATTTGTACCGAGAATTTATTTTTTCCTCGACAATCAATCCCTCATATTTTAACTTGCTGTTTTTAACAATCATATTTGTGATTACACTTATCAAGAATATATTCGCCACTGTCATAAGCATATATATTACAAAGAATAACACAAATTTCTTATGATCTAGCATTTTATTTTTAGCAAATATTATAAATACAAACATTATATTTACTAAGTTTATTATCATAGGAGATGCTGCAATTATATACTCGCTAGGATTCAATTTAAATTCTTTTAAATCTCTAAATTTAAACATAGATGCGATAAATATTATTATTGAACTTGACATCATCTGAATCTGTAAATCATATATATCACTTTTAATCATCTGTAAATTTCGCCCTATTAGCGGGAATATTATTCCTATTACTATAGCTATAATACCAATTGTAAATACTCTGTATATTATAATATTTAAAATAGCTTTTGAAATTTTCATACCATAACATTTTTTCAAATATATAATAATCATCAGCAATGTTAAGAACGGTATTCCTATTCCTATACTGCTTTCAACTCCTCCTATAATTAAAAATGCCAAAATCAAACTAATAGTATACACAAATAATGAATCTTTTCCTATTATTCTTTTTTCTACTTTACATTCTATATATGCAAAAGATATTATTTCAACTAATGTAAATATTACTCCAGTAAAAAATTCTATTATTATATTCAAACTTAGCATATCATATCACCCAAAATAGCTGTAAATTCTCTTTTTAAATCCTTTGCTCTATACTTACTAACTGGCACATTTTCTCCATTTACCACTACTTCATCCGTCTTTACCGAATCTACCTTTTCTAAATTTACAAGGTAGCTCTTATGACATCTAAAGAACTTAAAATCTTCCAGCTTTTCTTCTAATTTTTCAATACTAGTACCTGTATACTCAACTTCTTCGCCGTTTTTATGCACGATAATATTTCTTTTAATAACCTCAATATAATCTATATCGTCTATTTTTAGTTTTTCCATCTCACCTTTTCTGCTAAGCGCAATAAATCTTCCCTTTTTCTTGCCAAGTTCTGCAAAGCAACTGATTATACTCTCTTTCAATTCCTCAATTTCCACTGGCTTTAGGATATATCTGTACGCATTTACTTTATATCCGTCTATTACAAATTCCACATTCCCAGTAATAAATATTATCTCAGAATTTATATTCATCTCCCTTATCTTTTTAGCTGCGTCCATTCCGTTCATCTCGCCCATCATAATATCCATTAGAAAAATATCTATTTTGGATAGGTCAGATTTTAATAGCTCTTCAGCAGACTCAAATTCCTCGATAATTATATTTTCTATTTCAATTTTATTTTTCATATCCTCAGCTAAAATTTTTTTCAAATTTTCTTTTAACTGAATTCTTTCTTTTTCTTCGTCCTCACAAATAGCTATACGATATTTTTCCATAACTTTTCCTCGCATTTTATTAAAAAGTATTCTTATACTTTAAATTATATCATAGATTTATTTTTTCATTATTTCAAAACTTTAAAACTGATTAGATTAAATAAAAGATATATATGATATAATTAAATGATAAACATTTTTGAGAGGAGAAAAATTATGGCATTAGATGGATTAGTTATACATTCAATTGCAGACGAATTAAATTCTCTGTTGAATGGTGCAAAGATAGATAAAATATATCAACCTGAGGAGGACGAGATCCTTCTTCAGATAAGAAACAACAAGGTAAACTACAGACTTGTGCTTAGTGCAAGTGCATCAAATCCAAGAGTTTACTTAGCTGAGGATTACAAGAAAAACAATCCTAAGAAAGCACCTGTTTTCTGTATGCTACTTAGAAAGTATGTTCAGGGCGGTGTGATTACGAATATTGAGCAGATTGGTTTTGAGAGAATTTTAAAGATAAGTGTAGAGTCTTTTGATGAATTAAAAGAAAAGACTATCAAGGATATCTACGTTGAGATAATGGGTAGACATAGTAATATTATCCTTGTCCAGAGAAATGAAAATAGGATAGTAGATGCAGCTAAGAGAATCCCTGTTAGTGTGAGTAGGGTTAGACAGATACTTCCAGGTCAAGAGTACAACCTTCCTCCAGCTCAGGACAAATTAAATCCACTTGACAGTATTTCTCTTGCTGATTTTTCTAGTAGAATTAAATCTTTTGAAGGACCTTGCTTCAAATCAATTTACTCAGAATTTTTAGGGATAAGCCCTTCAATAGCTAGAGAAATATGCTTTAGAGCTGGAGTAGAAAAAAGCGAGCCTACTGCTTCACTTTCAGATTCAGATTTAAAAAATCTATTCAATGCATTTGAAAATTTATTTAAAGATATAAAAGAAGGAAATTATTCACCTTGTATCATACTTAATGAAAAAATTGATAAAATAGTAGATTTTGGATGTATTAATATGGATATGTACCACGAATTTACTACAATTCACAAGGACAGCATATCTGCAGCTATAGAAGATTACTACAAGACTAAGGATATAAAAGATAGAATAAATCAGAGAGCTTCTGTTATGAAGAAAAATATCTCTATTAAGTTGGAAAGACTTATCCACAAATTAGAAAAACTTGAAAAAGAACTTGAAGAGTCTGAAAACGCTGAGATTTTTAAAATTAAAGGTGAACTTATCACTTCTTATATATATATGATTGAAAAAGGTATGGAAAGCGTAGATGTTCAAAACTTCTATGATCCAGAGTATAAGACTGTTACAATAGCTCTTAAAAAGAACTTAACTCCTTCTGAAAACGCTCAGAAGTACTTTAAAAAATACAACAAACTTAAAAACGCAAAGATAGAAATAACAAATCAGATGGCTATGACTAAGGAAGAAATTGAATACCTTGAAAATACGATACTTGGTATAGAAAACTGTGAAAATCTTAAAGAACTTAAAGATATAAGAGAAGAGCTTGTTAAAACAGGATATGTAAAATCTCAGAAAAAAATCGGCAAAAAAGAGATACAGCCTTCTACTGCGCCAATGGAATTTAAATCATCTGAAGGATATCAGATTTTAGTTGGAAAAAACAATAGACAGAACGATTACCTTACTCTAAGACTTGCAGATAACGACGATATTTGGATGCATACTAAAGATATCCCAGGTTCTCACGTTATAGTTAAGTGTGCGGGACATGAGCCTTCTGACCAGACATTATTTGAAGCTGCTGTTTTAGCTGCTTATTACAGTAAAGCTAGAATGTCAGCAAAGGTGCCAGTAGATTATACTAAGAGAAAAAATGTTAAAAAGCCTGGTGGAGCAAAACCTGGAATGGTGATATACGAAACTAATAATACTGCATACGTTACACCTACTGAAGAAATCGTTGCACAGTTAAAAATAAAATAAAATATTTTTTTAATTTTATTAATATTTTTTGTCAAAATCTATTCACTTTTTTTATTATTGTGCTAAAATTAAAGATGGTAATAAAATTTTATAAATAGCCAGGAGGTAGTTTTGCAATGAAAACTCAGAGATTAAATGCCGTTTTAGAACAGATGAAAAAAGACGGAATACAGCAGATGATAGTAAGTGATCCTTACTCAATATTCTACTTAACAGGATTAATGTTACACACAGGAGAAAGATTATTCGCTCTTTACCTAAATGTAGATGGTAACCACAAATTATTCGTAAATGAATTATTCCCAATAGAACAGGATCTTGGAGTTGAAAAAGTTATCTTCAAAGATACTGACGATTCTGTAAAAGTTGTTGCTGACAGAGTTGACCACAATGCTGTTATGGGTATAGACAAAAACTGGCCAGCAAGATTCTTACTAGGATTAATGGAACATGGAGCTGGAAGCAAATTCGTTAACGGTTCTTACATAATAGACAGATTAAGAATGTGCAAAGACGAAGAAGAAAAAGAATTAATGAGAAAAGCTTCTCAGTTAAATGATAAAGCAGTTGAAAGACTTCAGAAAGAAATAACAGCTGATTTAACTGAAAAACAGTTAGTTACAGTTCTTAAAGGAATATACGAAGATCTTGGTGCTGATGGATTATCATTCGATCCAATAATAGGATTCGCTGCTAATGGTGCTAACCCACATGGTGAACCAGGAGACAGATACGTTAAAGAAGGAGACGCTATAATACTTGACCTTGGTTGTATAAAAGACCACTACTGCTCAGATATGACAAGAACAGTATTCTATAAATCAGTTCCTGAAAAAGGAAAAGAAATATTTGATATAGTTCTTGAAGCTAATAAGAGAGCAATAGAAAAAGTTAAACCAGGTGTAAGATTCTGTGACATAGATGCTGCTGCAAGAGACTACATAACAGAAAAAGGTTACGGAGAATACTTCACTCACAGAACTGGACATTCTATAGGTCTAGAATGCCACGATATGGGAGATGTTTCTGCAGTTAACACTGAAGAATTAAAACCAGGTATGATATTCTCAGTAGAACCAGGTATATATCTACCAGGAGAATTCGGAGTTAGAATAGAAGACCTTATATTAGTAACTGAAGACGGTTACGAAGACTTAAATGCTTACAACAAAGAATTAGTTGTTGTTGGAAACTAATTAGTTATAGTAGACTAATACTAGCCTTACGGAATAACTTAAACAAAAATTTTATTACAATTTAATATCAAAAGAGGTTATTGCATTTGCAATAACCTCTTTTTTTATTATCTTATTTATTTTTATCAAAACCATACTCTTTTTAATCTAACTTAATTTATATTATAGTTATTATCACTTCTTCAATTTTTCTAGATTCTACTTTTTCAACTTTGATTTTCATACCAAATGCCTCTATTTCAAACTTCTCTCCATCATTAGGTATTCTCTGTATCTTTTCTAGAATCAATCCCGAAATAGTATCGTAATCTAAATCATTAGGAAAATCTATATCAAATTTATCCGATAAATCATCTAAACTCGTACTTCCCTTTATCTTCCAAGTTTTCTCAGAAATCTTAACATCCTCGTCATCACACTCATCGTATTCGTCGTATATATTACCTACTATCTCTTCTAACAAGTCTTCCATAGTTATCAGACCTATGTTTTCACCATACTCGTTTATAACTACGGCTATATGCGTATTATTTTTCTGCATATTTTTAAATAATAGGAAAGAACTCATACTATCTGGTATGAAATACGGTTTTCTTAGATTATCCATTATATTCACTTCATTTTTGTTTACGACAACATCTTTATTTACTAAATTATCCGATTCCTCATTTTCTTTTGCAAAACAGCTATACACCTCAGCAAAGAAATCTTTAGCATAGAGTATCCCTTTTATATCGTTGTCATTTTCTCCATAGACAGGATATCTTGAATAGCCTGTTTCGTGGATTTTTTCTTCTATATCAGTTAAGCTATCATTTTCATAAATCCCAACAACTTCTGATTTATGAGTCATTATCTCTCTTACACTAGAATCAGAAAAATCAAAAACATTGTCTATCCATTCTTTTTCGTCTGAATTTATTGTTCCACCTGTGTTCCCTATTTCAAGCATCATTCTTATTTCTTCCTCTGTGATAGAGTCCTCTTCTTCGTTTGTATCTATTCTTAACCCTTTTAACACTACATTTGTAGATAGAGATAAGAATTTTACAGCAGGTTTTACAACAGTAGAAATAGCAGAAACTGGTATACACGCAAATCTAGCCACTTCCATAGGTTTCTGCATAGCTATCCTTTTAGGAACTAGCTCCCCTAAAACAAGTGTAAAGTACGATAATATTATCGTTATTAAAATCAATGAAGCTGTGCTCATCATCTCATAAGACAATACCTTTACATTTAAAGTATTGTATATGAAGTCTGCCAAGTATCCAGAAAGCCCATCCGCAGCAAATGCACTGGCTATAAAGTTTGCAAATGTTATACCTATCTGTATTGTAGATAAAAACTCTGAAGGATCTTCAGATATATCAACCAATTTCTTGGCAATATTGTCCCCTTCATCTGCCATTTTCTTTAATTTAATTTTATTTGTCGATATCAGCGCCACCTCTGTCATCGCAAAGAAGGCATTTATCATTATTAAAACTACCTGAAATATTATTTGTTTATACATTTTTAATCTCCTCGTTATTAAATATTGTTTTTATTTTTGTATTCTTCATATATTTTATAAAAACTTATACTTAACATACGAGTTTGATTAATTTTTTTCTAATTTTTGAAGCAACTACAGAAAAATAAATAAGGTCTATATATTTATTCCTAGATAAATTTATAGACCTCTTCTCCTCGTCACTATCTCCGTTATCCATAATTTCACCTCACAAAATATTGTTGATGAATATTATATTATAACTCGTTTTTTTATTCAATATTGTAAAAATAAATTTAACATTTATTTAATATTTTATGCATTTATCATTTCTGGTAATTCTATTGCATTTAATAATACGCAACCATCAGAAGTATATGTACCCATTACAGTACCTATTCCACAGAATACAACTTCTCTGTAGCTTTTTCTCTCCAATATCATATCCCTTACTTTTTCAGCTTTTGCTAAACAATTAGAATGACCTATAAATAGTGTTTTCTTTTCAGTATCTGAAGCACCTTCTAAGAATAAATCAACTAATTTTTTCATACTTCCATTTTCACCTCTAGCCTTGTCAAATGGTTTTACTAGACCTTCATTTATTTGTACAAGAGCTTTAAAGTTAAATGTATTGATTATACTTCCAGCTAATCTGCTTATTCTTCCACCTTTTATAGCATTTTCTAAAGTCTGAAGTACTCCTATAAACTTAGTGTTATCTATAAGTTTTTCTACTTCTTCAGATATTTCATCTATTTTTTTACCATGCTCTGCTAACTGAGCTGCATATACAGCAAGTATCCCCTGCCCTATAGATCCACTCATTGTATCCATTATCTTTACTTTATTTGTGTGTTCTTCTTCATTGTACATATCATTTGCAAGTACTGCACAGTTGTATGTAGCTGAAAGTTTTGATGTCAATGTAAGAACTAATACATCGCTGTCGTTTTTTTTGTATATTTCTAAGAACTTGTCTGGTGATGGACAAGATGTTTTAGGAAGCTCTTTTTCCTTTTTCATTCTTGCGTAGAAATCTTCTATAGTAATTCCTTTTCCACCATAATATACGTCTTCCCCAAAAGCGACGTCCATTTCTGCTATTTCTATTCCATATTTTGCTGCTATATTATCTGGTAAATCAGATGCTCTATCTGTAACTATTCTAACTTTACTCATTTTTCCCTCTCCAAATCCTTTAATCAATTTATTTTGTCGGTCGACCGGTATATAAAAGTTTCTCGGTCACTCGGTCGAATTTTTCATTCTTATATTATTATATATTTTTTAGTACTAGGTGTCAATATTAGTTTATAATAGTTTGTTTTTATAACTTGTATATTTTAACTTTGATTTTTTATTATATTAGATGATTTTTCTAATATATAATATTCTCTCAGTTTGACAGTATGATTATATAAGATTATAATATTTTTATAACAGTTAAAGAAAGGTGCTAAAATGAAATCAGTAAATAATACAAAACAACTAATTATAGATGCCGCTATTAAGCTTATTACAAAGCAAGGCGTAAAGAATACAAGTCTTGCTGATATCGCTCGACACGCAAATATAAGTAAAGGTACTCTTTATTACTATTATGCGTCAAAAGACGATATAATAGCTGAAATAGCCGACGTACACTTGAATATTATAAATGAAGCTGTTCTGATGTGTGTAAGAAACATACAGGGAATAGACGATTTAGATCTAGTAAAAATACTTTTAGATAATATCTCTACTATTTCTTCAACAGGAAGAATACACATGTATTTAATATGTGAAGCAATAACTGAAAACGAAGCTCTTAGAAATCAATTCAAAGAGAAATATAGAGAGTGGAGACTTGCTTTAAAGGACTCTCTTGTGGAAAATCTTTCTGATGAGTTTAAAGATAAGGCAGATGCAATCTCATTCCTACTTATATCAATAGTAGATGGACTTGTAATGCAGAGTATCTTGAAGTCTGAACCAATACCATTTGGGGACATATCTGAGTGCCTAGTATCAATCTGGAAATAAAAATTTACCAAAACTTTGTTATTATGCAGAGCATATGAGATATAGACAAACTCTTCTCCAGGCTTCGGCGTGCGTGTAAGTAATCTTTATTATTGTAAATAAAATACACGCCTGCAGATTGTCGAAAGAGTTTTGTCTATATAACTCATATGCCACATACTATCAATAGCTTTGGTAAATTTTTATTTATCCGCTCTTTTAAGTTAATAAATTTATAATAGATTAAATAAAACAGTTACTTTATTATAAATATTTTAATAATTTTATAAACTGTTTGGCTTGTTTAAATTAAAACTTATAGAAATAATAACTAACTTGGTAGATTGAAGTGCATAGACAAAACGAACTCGAAAATGCAACTTGATTGCCTGGAGAGGAGTTTGTCTATGACTTCAATCTCCGAGAGTTATTAACATATAAATTTTTATTTTTTTATTTTATTTGTTTACTTGAGAAAGGTAGCATTATTTTTTCTGTTATTTTTGATAAGTCTGTTTCTAGTATGCATGCAGCAAGTATTACTATGGCTGCACCAAGTAGTTGAGTTTGAGACATTGTTTCTCCAAATATGAAGAACGCAAATATGCTTCCTAGTATCGGTTCTAGTGATACTAGTATACTTGTAACCTGAGTTTCTATGTATTCTGTTGATTTGACATAGAATGTGCTAGCTATGAATGTTGAAAGTACTGATATAGCAAGCATGTTAGCTATTACTACCATAGAATTTGGTCCTGTTACAGCAGATGCTATATTTGAGAAATCTGTAAAGAACGATAGTACAATCGTACTTGATATAAATCCATAGACTAGTATTGCATCTTTTGAGTACTTACCATCAAAGAATCTTGGTATTATTATCTGCATAGCAAAAGTCATTCCGTTTATAAGACCTGCAGCTATACCTATAACGTCTAAATTTGCTCCTCCAGTAGACATTACGTCTGATATGCATATACATCCAACTATACACATACATATAACTAATACTTTTTTCTTAGTCATCTTGTCCTTAAATACAACCGCTCCAAATATAGACACCCATATTGGATTTGTAAACATAAGCACTGTAGCAACTGATATCGGCACTCTTTCAACAGATACGTTGTATGTCATAAATCCTAGTACGAAGCATACTACTCCATATAAGCATCCTACAAGTATTCCCGATAATTTTTGTTTTAATTCCTCTGGCTTTCTAATTAACATATAAATTGTAAATAATACCCCAGCAATAGAGCATCTGATAAATGCTATATCCATAGCAGAAAGACCAGCTAATGATAATGTTCTACTGTTTATCCCCATCATTCCCCAGAATGTTGTGGCGATTAGAACTAACGAGATCCCTTTTTTTCTATCTCCCATATCTTACCTCCTATTAAATTTTCTCCCTTTTTGATTTGATTTTAAAATATTTTCTCTCTAAACATTAATTTTGCGCATTAAAGAAGTGCTCCGGAATCCGAAACACTTCTTTTAGTTGATATAACATTATCATTATATTATATTTTTTATTAATTTTCTAGTCCTTATGACATCTAAGCTAATTAGAAATTATTTTCTAGTTACTTTTATTCCTGTCATATGGTCGTTTAAGTTGTGCTGTTCTAAGCTAGCATCTTCTACTCTGTTTAATTCAACAGCTAGAGTTTCTGATTTGATGTAGTCTTCAAATTCAGCAACTGCTTTAGCTACTTCATCATCTGAGCAGTAGTCTATTACTATGTTGTCTAGAACTTCAAAGTTTGCAGCTTTTCTTAACTGCTGTACTTTAGATATGAATTCTCTAGCAAATCCTTCGTTTATTAAGTCTTCGTTTAATTCTGTGTCAAGAAGAACGAATACGTTGTTCTGCATAGATACGTTGAATCCTTCTTTAGCTGATATGTTTACAAGAACATATTCTTCACCAAATTCGAAGTCTTCTCCATCAAGGTTGACTACTACTTTTTCACCGTTTTCAAGTTTAGTTACAGTATCATGTGCATCTAATGCTGCTAAAGCTTTACCAAATGCATTTACTTTTTTACCTAATACTGAACCAACTTCTCTGAAGTTAGGTTTTAAGCTGTAGTTCATGTATTCACTTAAATCTTTAGCGAATACAACTTCTTTAACATTTAATTCTTCTTTTATTATGTCAACTAAGTCAGCTATAACAGATTCGTATTTTCCATCTATTAATACTTCTTTTAATGGCTGACGAACTTTTATTCTAGCGTTTTCTCTTGAAGCTCTTCCTAGAGTAACTAAGTTTTTAACTAAGTCCATTTTTTCTTCTAGTTTTTCATCAAGAAGCTCTTTGTTGCATCTTGGATAAGAAGCTAGATGAACTGATTCTTCTCCAGTTAAGTTTCTGTACATTTCTTCTGATAAGTAAGGAGCAAATGGAGCTACAACTCTACATAATTCAGTTAATAATTCATAAGTAGTGTTGTAAACTGCTTTTTTATCTTCAGTTAATTCTGGTTCCCAGAATCTTCTTCTAGATCTTCTTATATACCAGTTAGATAAATCGTCATTTATGAATTCCTGTATTCTTCTTATAGTTTTGTTAACTTCGAATATTTCTAGGTTTTCTTCTATTTCAGCTTTTAAGTTGTTGAATTTAGAAAGTATCCATCTATCTAATTCTGATCTATCTTTGTATTCAACGAAGAAATCACCAGGATTTATATTGTCAGTATTAGCGTATAGAGTGAAGAAGTTGTATACGTTCTTCATTGTTCCTACGAATTTAGACTGAACTTCTTTTAATCCTTCTTCGTCGAATCTTATTGGAGTCCATGGTGGAGATACGTATAATAAGTACCATCTTAAAGCATCGGCTCCATATTTGTCGAATAATTCAAATGGGTTAACAGTATTTCCTCTTGATTTAGACATTTTCTTACCGTCTTTATCAAGAACAAGGTCGTTAACTAGTACGTTTTTGTATGGTGCTTTACCCATTACAAATGTTGATATTGCTAATAATGAGTAGAACCATCCTCTTGTCTGGTCTATACCTTCACAGATGTAATCTGCTGGGAATAACTGATCAAAGTTTTCTTTATTTTCAAATGGGTAATGATGCTGAGCAAATGGCATTGATCCTGAATCGAACCAGCAGTCTATAACGTCTTTTACTCTAGTCATTGGTTTACCACATTTTGGACATTTTAGATGTATTTCATCTACATATGGTCTGTGTAGTTCTACAGTTGCTGGATCTACTTCTTCAACAGCCATATCAGCTAATTCCTGTCTTGATCCTACAGATTCTGTATTTCCACATTCACATCTCCACATTGGAAGAGGAGTTCCCCAATATCTACTTCTTGATATTGCCCAGTCTTTTAATTCTTCTAGCCAGTTACCAAATCTTCCCTGACCAACGAATTCTGGATACCAGTTTACAGTGTTGTTGTTAGCTATTAACTGGTCTTTTAATTTAGTCATTTCTATGTACCAACTTGGTTTAGCATAGTAAACAAGTGGAGTCTGACATCTCCAGCAGTGAGGATAGTTGTGAACAACTTTTTCTTTGCTGAATAATTTATTTTCTTTAGCTAGATATTTTATTATTTCAACATCTAGTCCTTCTTCCATTACGAATTTACCTTTCCATGGAGTTGCAGTAAATTCTCCTCTTTCATCAACTGGCTGAAGTACTGGTAAACCATATTTTTTACCACAGTTGTAGTCGTCTTCCCCAAATGCTGGAGCAGTATGTACTATACCTGTACCGTCTTCAGTAGTTACGTAATCAGCGCAAGTTATGAAGAAAGCTTTTTTATCAGGTTTTACGAAGTCTAATAACTGTTCGTATTCAACATATTCTAAATCTTTACCAGTAATTTTTTCAACAACTTCGTATTCTCTATCTTTCATTACTTTTTCAAGTAATGGTTCGCCTAAGTAGTAGTATTCATCTACATCAGCTGGTTTAACTTTTACATAAGTAACTTCTGGATTTACTGTTAATGATACGTTTGATGGTAATGTCCATGGAGTAGTTGTCCATGCTAAGAAGTATTCATTTTCAGTTCCAGCTTTTTTGAATTTAGCTACTAATGTATTAGTTTTTACTTCTTTATATCCCTGTGCAACCTCGTGTGATGCAAGACCAGTTCCACATCTTGGGCAGTAAGGAAGTATTTTATGTCCTTCATACATATATCCTTCTTTGTTGAATTTATTTAATATCCACCAAACAGATTCTATGTAGTTGTTGTCTAATGTTATGTATGGGTTATCAAGGTCAACTTCATAAGCCATTCTTTCCGTCATGTTTCTCCACTGTTTTTCAAAAGAGAATACTGACTCTCTACATTTATCACAGAATTCTGCTATTCCGTAATCTTCTATTTCCTGTTTATCAGATAATCCTAATTCTTTTTCTACCTGTATTTCTACTGGAAGACCATGAGTATCCCAACCAGCTTTTCTTTTTACCTGGTATCCAGACATTGTTTTATATCTACATACCCAGTCTTTTAATGTTCTGGCAACAACGTGGTGTATACCAGGGTTTCCATTTGCTGTTGGAGGTCCTTCAAAGAATACGAAACTTGGATCGTTCTGACCTTTTTCTAAAGTTCTTTCTAGTATATCGATGTCCTGCCAGTAATCAAATACTTTTGCTTCTGCTTCTTTAACAGAAGTGTCTACTAATGGTTTAAAGTTCGCCATTATTAATTCACCCTTTCCTCTAATTATTCTTTATCTTTAATTGCTCAAGTTTTCCAAAATAAGTTTTTCAAATAAAAAAAACTCGTCGCCTTTGCATACACAAAGGGACGAGTTGCTCGCGTTACCACCCTAATTCCGCATAGATAAATTTAAAAATTATCTATACGACACTCTACTGTATAACGGCACATTACCGGAATAACTTATTTGATAAATCCAAATAGGATAAATCTTTCAGCCTTCAGCTCCGAAGTGATATTCAACTCAGTATATTTTGCCGGTTCTCAGCTAATCCGGTTCTCTGTAAAAATAAAATCATGAGTCTACTGTCTTCATCATAGCCTTTAAAGATTTTGTTTTCTATACTTTGAAAGTTTATACCAAAAACTAATTTTAGTCAATAGTTATTTTTTATTTTTTTCAGATAATTCTATATTATCTCTAAATTCAATATTATTTATAATATTTTTTTATAGATTGAATATGTCTTCTGGAGAAGTTCGTTCCTCATCAGAATGATATTCTTCTTCATCATCCATTGCTCCAGTTGCGCCAAAAGTATCATCTATATCAAATCTTTCATCTTCATAACTATCCATAGCAGTTCTCCATTCATACTGACTTGCAAGTCCAGTATCTATATTAGAGCATATTTCGTCTATATTTTTTATTTCGCTTTCTAGAAGTGATTTGAATTTATTTTTGAACATCTTAAATTCAGCAGTAAGATTATCGTATTCTTTTCTGATTTCGATAACTCTGCTTGTAGCTTCGTCTATTTTCTGTTTTCCCATAAATTCAGCTTCTTCTACTATTATTCTAGCTTTTTTATTTGCAGCAGATGTAGTATCTTCTGCAGCTGTCTGAGCTGTTATAAGAGTTTCTTTTAAAGTATCCTCTATGTTTGTGTATTTATTTAACTGCTCGCTGTACATTCTAACTCTCTCTTTAAGAGATTCATTTTCTCTTATAAGATTTTCATAATCTACTCTTAAATCATCTAAAAATTCATCAACTTCTTCACAGTTGAATCCTCTCATAGATTTTTTAAAAACTTTTTCTTCTATCTCCTGTGGTGTTATCATTATCTTCTCCTCAACTATAATATTATTCTAGCTTTTACTCTAGTTCTTCCTTTTCTGGTCTCCCCGCCTATTTCAACAACTTCAGATCTTCCTTTTCCCCTTACTGAAATAAGATCTCCTGAAGATACCGTCTTTGATGCAGATGTTATCTTTTCATAATTCAAATGGACTCTCTCCGCATTTATGTACTTTAGACTTTCCTGTCTAGAAATATTGTATATTCCACTTATTACACAATCTAGTCTATCTGAAGATACTGTAAACGAGATATCTTTGTATTTCTTTTCTGAAGTCTTTAATTCTTCTCGATTTATTTCCTTTACTTTTACAGAATTTGTAGCAACTTTTGTGAGGTTCATAACAATATAATCACATATATCGCTGCTAACTACAACCTGACAAAAATCTTCGTGAATTAATATATCACCTATCTTTTCTCTCTTTATTCCAAGCCCTAAAATAGAACCCAAATAATCTTTATGAGATACACTTCTAAATTTGAAATTTCCATCAATCTGTATGAATTTTATAGGCTGCTCAATATCCTCATACTCCATATAAAATGGGTATATAGATAGCACACTTCTCTCCGCACCTTCATATCCTCCATCAGAATGATACTTCAAATCAGACTCTGAATTAATTATATCCATAGCATTCTTTATCTCAAATGGATTCATAAATTCAGTACTTTTTGCTTCATAATTCTTTAGACAGGTATTAGCTTTATCTATCAATTTGAACATCTTGTTCTTTAATTCTATATCCTTTATGTGGTTAGTAAGTCTTATCTTGTCCATCCTATAAAACTAGTCCTTTCAAGAATATCAGTATTATTATCGCTATAACAGGCGAAAAATCTACAGGACCAGAGTAATTTTTATAAAGTATTCTTCTTATAGGTCCTTCTATTGGCTCTGTTATTTCGTCCATTATCTGATATAACTTTGTTTCCATAAGAGATGGAACCCATGTAAATAAGCTTTTAACCACTATTATCCATGAAATTATATCAAGAAGATAGGCTATAGCTATCCTTAATGTATGCATTAGCATTCCCACTTTCATCTATATTATTTTGTTATTATTTCTGCCAAGGGAAAAGCGCTCTACTTTCTAGTTCTTTTTTCACACTGGCATCTATATCAACATTATTTGGAGCAAGTATGAATATTGATCCAGCAACTTTCTGGATATCTCCATCTAATACATAAACTGCCCCATTTAAGAAGTCGAATATAGATTTTTTAACCTGTGGAGATGATACTCCATCTAGGTTTACAACTACTGTTTTTCTCTGTTTTAAAGCATCTGCTATCTGAGTTGCTTCGTCGTATATTTTAGGAGCATATATAACAACTTTCATATGTCCTCCTGCTGGGTAGTCGATTACTTTTCCTATTTTAGGATTAGATGGTAGAGCACTGTAATCTTCAGTTTCTTCAACTTCCTCTTCTTCCTCTACATCATCATATTCGTATTCATCACCTTCATATTCATCGTAATCTAAATCGTCATCATCACTGAATATATTCTTCATTTTATCGATTATTTTTGCCATGTTACTGTCCTCCAATTTACTTTGTTATTTGTTGTAATTTCTTTTTCCGAATATAGCAGTTCCGACTCTAACCATTGTAGCTCCCTCTTCTACAGCTATTTCAAAATCATTTGTCATACCCATAGAAAGCTCTTTCATCTCAACATTTCCTATATTCATATTATTTATTTCATCAGAAAGCTCTTTAAGATCTCTGAATACTTTTCTTATCTCATCTCTCTCAGCGTCAAATGGCGCCATTGTCATAAGTCCCTTTATCTTTATATTGGGATATTTTTCAGCTACTAATCTAACAAATGGCTCTACTTCTTCTCTAGACATGCCGTGTTTACTCTCTTCTCCAGAAATATTCACCTGAACAAGACAATCAATCACCCTACCTATTTTATTAGCTCTCTTGTCTATCTCCTCAGCAAGCCCTTCTCTATCTAAAGAATGTATCATACAAACCTTGTCTATTATATATTTAACTTTATTTGTCTGTAATGATCCTATTTGATGCCATCTAATCTTATCTCCTAAAACCTCATACTTTCTCGCTAATTCCTGAGGCTTATTCTCTCCAGCATCTAAAGCATCTGCTGCTATAGCTTCCTCAACCTTATCAACATCAACAGTCTTAGTAACTGCAATAAGCTTTATATCATCGGCATCTCTGCCAGCTCTCTTAGCTGCATCTGCTATTCTCTTTCTTATACTTTCAATATTTTCTCTAATATTTTCCATATAAATCACCGCCTATTTTTAAAATTTAAAAATATATGATCTATATCATACTTTTAACTATCTAAATTTATCATTTTTTAATCGTAAAATCAAAAAACACAATCAAATGACAAAATCAGAGCATAATTTCAATATTTTATACCATATTATATTATACCAAATTTAACAACTTATAAAAAGAGAAAAAAAGGGACTGTCGCAAATTATTACAACAATCCCAATATTTAACTTTTATATTTAATCTATAGTTTTTTATTTATTATATATTTATAATTTAGTAGAATATTATTTATTTTTATTATTATCTATTCCCCTTTTTTCTCTCTTCTTAATTTTGAAACTAAGCAACCAACTATCGCCATATAAACAAGAACAGCTATTAGAGCAATAACAAACTGAACTGTAGTAAAATCAATAGTAAATACACCTAATACTAAAACGAAAAATGAATTTGCATTAGATCCACCACTTTGACATTTCCCATAGAAGAATGGTGTATTCATCCATCTTTCAAAAGCAAAAAAGATTAAGCCTAGTAAAAGTAATATTATTCCTAGTCCATTAATCCAGTTAATAGGTAATAAAAGGTCTTCAAAAACTTTTTGAGCATAAGGTTCTGCTAAGCGAAATACTATTGATACTGCTAGAAAAAATCCACTTCCTATAAGGATAGTATTTCTTTCAAATTCACTCATTTTACTTGTTTTACTCATAATAATTCCTCCTTTTATTTTATATCATAGTTTTATTCCCCAAAAGTAGGTGCTCTATAGCCATGTACTATAGAATTTAAATTTCCTGAATATCCACTTCCTCTATTTGCATAATCTGTATTTTTACATTTACATAGTGTTAAAGAAACCTCTTTACAAACAATTGGACATGTAAATGTACATTCTTGTCTTAATCCTGCTACACCATTAGATAAATTTCTTTTTTTACCATACATAAACTTTTCCCCCTTTCAAATTTAACTAAAATAGTTCCTATACTTATCATAGTTATTAATTCTTTAAAGATAGAAAATATTTGAGAAACATATGTTAATATATCTGTTGCTCCTTGCATTTGTGCTTTATCTATCAAATCATACACTTCAGAATTTTCAAATTTTTCTACACTTAGTTCATCTATTTTCTCTAAAGATTTGATGTTTATATTTTTAGTAAAGTTTAAATTAAATTTAAAACTATAAAATTGATAACTATGTGAAATTATAGAATTTAATATATTTAATCCTATGTACATTAAAAGTAAGCTAAAAATATTTATCAATTTTACATTTGATTTTTGTAATAAATTTATACAATTTTGCATAATTACAATAAGTATTGCAGGAATAATTCCTTGGAAAATCATACAGACTAGTGTAATCAATAAATATAATTTACTATATTTACAAATTAAATGGATACTCTTTTTTAAGCAATATAAAATTTTTTTCAATTTAAACACCTAACTACTTTCAACTATTTCTATATTTTCATACTAACATTTTTTAACAAATTTGTAAATAGTTTATATAAAATATAATCATTGATATTTTTTATATAAAATATTTTATTTTTCTATAATATTTTTTACATAATATAAATATCTTACATTTTACCTTCTATTAAACAATTTTATTTACATATATCGATATAAGCTCTCACAATTTATTTTGTGGTGATGTCTTTTTTTAAAGAACAAATTTGATTGATTTGCTCCGACAATCTGAATAACTTTGCAACATTTTGAAAACTTAGCTTGAAAAGCAAAGTTCGAAGCCAGATAAATCTCCATGCATTTTGCTTTCGGCTAAAATAAAAGAGGGTATATCCAAATACACGACAATCTGCAAGTGGCACGCAACATTTAAATGTGTTACATAAACGTGCGTGCCACTGAAGCCTGGAGTAATTTGGATATACCCTCTTTATTTCTTATAGCCCTATATGTTCTACTTCGTTCTTTTTGTTTCTAGTCATTAGTCCTTTTATTCCTTCATAAGGTTCAAGTCCATCGTGAACAACAGCATATATCGCATTAGTTATAGGCATATCTATACCTAATTTCTGAGCTACATCATGTGCAACCTCAGTAGCAGTTATTCCTTCAACAACCATCTTAACCTTTTCAAGAGTTTCTTCAACAGAGTACCCTTCTCCTATAAGTATCCCTGCTCTTCTATTTCTACTGTGCATACTTGTACAAGTAACTATTAAATCTCCTATACCAGAAAGTCCAGTGAAAGTAATCGCCTTTGCACCCATAGCAACACCAAGTCTACTTATCTCAGTTATACCTCTTGTCATAAGTGCCGCCTTAGTATTATCACCATAGCCTAAACCGTCGCATATACCTGCTCCAAAAGCTATGATGTTCTTTAAAGCTCCACCAAGTTCAACACCTATAAGGTCTGAGTTTGTATAAACTCTAAGTGTTGGCGACATAAACGCATCCTGAACTATCTGAGCGTATTCTATATCTTCTGATGAAACCACTATTGTAGTAGGTAGGTCTTTTGCGACCTCCTCTGCATGAGATGGCCCAGATAACATAACATACTTAGAATCAGGAAGCTCTTCTGCACAAACTTCAGAAAGTCTTTTTCCAGTTCCCTTTTCAAGACCTTTTGCAACATTTACAATAATCTGATCCGGTGTTAATTTTCCTTTTAATTTAACACACATTCCCCTAACAGCCTGAGATGGAACTGCTAAAACAACTATCTTACTATCTTTTACAGCTTCATCTAAATCATCTGTTACATTTAAATTATCAGGAAATGTTGCTCCTGGTAGATATTCCGTATTTTCTCTATTTTTATTTATACTTTCAGCCCGTTCTTTTCTTCTAGACCACATAAGAACGTCAAAATTATTTTTTGCCAGGCTCAAAGCTAGAGCTGTACCCCAGCTACCTGTACCTAATACGCATACCTTCTTCATAATATCCCTCCTGAAGATGATTAATTCTTCTTCTGTCCAATTTTTCTTTCGTTTCCACTAAATACTCTTTTTAAGTTTGCTCTATGTGTATATATTACTGACAGTCCTAAAAATACAGTTACTGGAATAGCCTCTTTTTTGCCCATTAAATACACTACTATTGGTGAACACGCTATACCTATTACTGAACCTAAAGATACGTATTTTGTAACTGCTACAACAACACCAAATACAGCAAAACAAGTAAGCGCTGCAACTGGATGTACTGCAAGCATTGCACCTAGTGATGTTGCAACACCTTTTCCACCTCTGAATCCTAAAAATGCTGGCCAGTTATGACCTACAACAACACCTACAACTGCAACATATTTTGCAGTTAATGTATCTATCGGTATAAATTTTGATACTATACAAGCTACTAAAACAGCAAGAGCACCTTTTAACACATCCCCGATAAAAGTCATCAACCCTGCTTTTTTACCTAATGTTCTTAAAACATTTGTAGATCCTGCATTTCCAGAACCCTGTGTTCTTATATCGATACCAGCTATTCTTTTGGCTATTATATAAGATGTCGATATATTTCCTAGTAAATACGCCACTACGGCAATTAGAATATAACCTAACATTCTCAATAATTACCCCCTTTAATTATCTCTTTTTCTGTCTGTATTCAAATCTTATTGAAGTTCCTTCAAATCCAAAGTTTTCTCTTATTCTATTTTCAAGATATCTCTGATATGAGAAATGAGTAAGTTCTTTATCATTTATAAATAGAGTTATCTTAGGAGGTTTTATATCTGTCTGTGCTCCATAGTATATTTTTAATCTTCTACCTTTATCTGATGGTGGCTGATTTAACATAACTGCTTCACCTATTACCTCATTTAAAGCAGAAGTAGATATTCTCTTAGCATGTTCTGATGCTACGAAATCAACTGTTTCAAGTATTTTGTTCATTCTCTTATTTGTAAGAGCTGATACAAATAGTATAGGAGCATAAGCCATGAATGGGAATTTAGTTCTTATTTCATCAGTATATTTTTTAACTGTTTTATTGTCTTTTTCTATTAAGTCCCATTTATTTATTACAAATATACAAGCTTTACCTTCATCGTGTGCTATACCAGCGACTTTAGTATCCTGTTCTGTAACACCTTCCTGAGCGTCTATTACTATAAGAACAACATCTGCTCTATCAACAGCACTCATAGCTCTTATAACACTGTATTTTTCAACACTTTCGTATACTTTACTTTTTCTTCTAAGTCCTGCTGTATCTATAAGAAGGTAATTCTGTCCATTCTTTTCGAAGTATGTATCGACAGCATCTCTTGTAGTACCTGCTATTGGACTTACTATAACTCTGTCCTCACCTAATATGTTATTAAGTATAGAACTCTTACCTGCATTTGGTTTACCTGTTATAGCAACTTTTATAGTATCTTCGTCTATTTCTGTATTAAGTCCTTCTGGGAAATTAGCAACTATTTCATCTAATAAATCCCCAAGTCCCATACTGTTTGCCCCAGATATTGCAAACGGCTCACCAAGACCTAATTCATAGAAATCATATACATTATCATACTGACTCATACTATCTATTTTATTTACAACTAATATTACTGGTTTATTTGTTCTTCTAAGAGTTTCAGCTATTTCTCTATCCGCAGCAGTTATACCCTGTTTTCCATCGACAACCATTAGTATAACGTGAGCCATGTCCATAGCAAGCATAGCCTGATTTCTCATCTGAGATACGATTATATCGTCGCTCTTTGGCTCGATCCCACCTGTATCTATTAGAGTGAAGTATTTATTTAACCACTCAACCTCTGTAAATATTCTATCTCTTGTTACCCCAGGAGTATCTTCAACTATCGATATCCTCTTTCCTGCAAATTTGTTAAATATTGTAGATTTTCCGACGTTAGGTCTACCAACTACGGCTACAATCGGTCTATTCATATCTGACATTTTATCAACCTTCCTTTCATTTTTTAATTTATATCAGTTATTTAAGTATCTTATCCACGAAATCATGTCCTTCATTTTCACAAGGAACGACTTCATTACCTAAAATTTCTTCAAGCTGCTCAAGCGTTACATCATCTAAGAATATAAGCTCATCAGCTTTTAACATACTTCTTGTTATATAAAGAGTTTCTCCTCTTTCTTTACCTTCTGTCTGTTTAATAATATCCTGAGCTGTTATAAGCCCTGAAACTGTGATTGTTTCTCCCCAGAATTCATTTACTATTCTGTACACATTTATTTTAACCTGAGGGAATTTTTTCATTATAAGCTCTGCCATACTGTTTATAAACTCGTACGCAGACTTCCCTGTAGCTATTGAAACAGTCTTTTCTCTAACATCGTAATCATCTGGAAGCTCATCAAGATAATTCTCTATCTCTGTTCCTAGCTTTCTTATCATACCTACACCGTCTTCAAACTGAAGGAATCCTTCATAAGAATCATAGTCTGGTATTTCTCTATTTGCAATTATGTAGAACTCATCTGACATAAATGCAAATCTTGAGCCAAATTTTTCTAAGCATTTTTCCTGAAGCCCTTCAACTAAATCTAGTGCTTCATTAGCTGTTTTTTCGTTGAATATTTCAAGATGAGGTAGATGATCTCTGTATCTAGTTACCCCAACTGGAACTATTGCAACACTGTTTACATTTGGATAAAGATTAGATAAATCTGTTATAGTTCTTTCTAATTCCTTTCCATCGTTTACACCTGGACATAAAACTATCTGGCAGTTCATAGTTATTCCAGCCTCAGCTAGTCTTTCCATTATGCTGTATAATTTTCCAGCAAATCTATTTGTAATCATTCTCTGTCTTAACTCTGGATTAGTAGTGTGGACAGATATATTTATTGGGCTAATTCTGTATCTTATTATATCCTCTATATCCTGCTCGCTCATATTTGTAAGAGTTACGAAATTTCCCTGAAGGAATGATAGTCTTGAATCGTCGTCTTTAAAGTATAAAGTTTCTCTCATTCCCTTTGGAAGCTGGTCTATAAAGCAGAACATGCACTTATTTCTGCAGCTTTTTGCTTTATCTATAATAGGGTTAGTAAACTCTAATCCCAATTCTTCATCGTAATCTTTTTCTATCTCGTATACCACTCTTTCTCCGCTCTTAGTCTGTATTTCAAGCTCGATATACTCGTCATCAGTTAAGAATCTGTACTGAATAATGTCCTTAACCTTTTCTCCGTTTACCGATATTAAAAGGTCACCGACTTCTATCTCCAACTCTTCCGCTATACTTCCTGGATATATTCTACTTATTATATTGTTCGAATTCTTTACATTAACTTCCACTTTGATATTCTCCTTCCTAAACTTGATTATCTCTCTAACTCAATTTATCAATTACAAAATATCAAATTTCAATCACGCTCTTAAAAAAAGTTATCACATATCATTTTATGATACCATTTTTAAAGAAAGTATTCAACTCTTTAAGAAAATTGTTCTTTCCATTTTCCTATAAATAAAAAAATTAAATATAAAAAAATACTGCCATAGAACACCTTTAAAAGGTGTTCTTATGACAGTACCTTTAACTGACACCTAACGGTTGTCAGTTTTTTTGTATTCAAATTTAGCTCCACAATTAGGACAAATTAATTCTGGCATGTTTTTTTCATTTAGCGAAGCTACCGCTCCTGATGAAAAGAACACATCTTGTCTTAATTCTTCTAAGATAAATTCTGGTACTCCTTTTTCAAATCCACAAGACTTACACTCATAATTGTATAACTTTTGTCCTTTACTCA